>JAYQWI020000228.1:0-5526 GCA_035871815.2 Candidatus Parabeggiatoa communis | reverse complement strand
GTGGTCTGTCCTATTTATTCTCTTGATTTTAAAAAGTTGGCCCATTATCCATAAAAATGGAGAATCATGGATTTTTATTTGTCGTTGGTGGGAGGGGCGAAGCTCGCTACCAAATTAATGTTACTCTGACCCCAATTATTTCAAAACACATTTCAAAATTTATTTACGCTTTGCCAACAATCCATTAATCCGAAAATCGACACTTTTGATATTCGGGAGATGATTATTCAACATATTCTTAGGAACGTGCATGAAATAACTTCGACAACTTTTTATCAAGATAGTGATAATAAGGGAATAACGAATTCTTAATGACGATTTTATTTCGTGCCTGTTCCTTACCGAAGAGATTTTTTTAACGGTATTTAACGAAAGTCAATTTCATCGCGAAAATGTGGTAGCACGCCATTTAGAAACGGTAGTCAATACCTTCCTCATTGGCAAAGTGCGCCGTGAAACGCTGAAATCGATTGAGAGTTATTATGCGGTGATTCGCCGAGAAGCAGCGAATATTGCGAACCATCATGAAAAGCAAAAATTCCTGAAAGTGGTTTATGAAAATTTTTATCAAACCTATAATCCCAAAGCCGCTGATAGGTTAGCTCGCGTAGGGTGTATAAGCGAAGCGTCATACACCAAAACAAACAATAAAATCGTGGTAAAAATATGAATGGTGCATGACGCTATCGCTTATGCACCCTACAAATGACAATTTATCAATCAAACATATACGGCTTACGAGTTGAGATGGTTTATCAAATTCGATCTCGTTAATGACAACATTCCAGCAGATTTATTGAAGACTTCAACAATAAAATTAAGGTGATAAAGCGATGAAAGCTCAGGCATAATTAATGAGCATATGTTCCTTTGGCCTTTTTTGGACATTTCAGACCGAAAAATATATGATTTGTAATCAATTAGTTACGAACCACGCAAATTACCAGAGAGCCAAAAATCTCTAAGAGAAATTAAAGAGATAGTCAGTAGATATGCGCCTTATGCCATTTATGATACCTGTCTTTGGGTGGAAGAATAAAATTTATGAAAACAAGGTTCGATAAAATATCGTATGCGTTTAACAGCTTTGGAGAAACATAATCAATGGAAATTATTCCTATCAACACGTTAACTCATTCAGACACTTTAACCAGCATGAGGCAAAGCATGAAGCAAAAACACCTTTTGCTTTGGATATTGCCAGGTTGTACGGAAGATAAACTTTTCCCACTTTTGGAACTACCGTGGATGACTGTATGGAATGATTGTCCACACTTAGATTTCACCCAACTATGGGAGAAAAAAGTTGATAAGCGTAAGCCATTGCTTGTGGAACGTCCTGAACAAGATCCACCTGATTTGAGAATCAACGAATTTTTGCGCGTTTATCACTTGCATCCGCTAAACAATAAGAAGGATGGCTCTATAGCAAGAAGGCAAGCTCGGTATTCTGAACAATTGAGAGATAAAATTGAGGACTATAAGACAGGCATTGTTACATTTGTGGGTTCCAATCTCAAAACGTCTTGGGAAAAAGTCGTATTAACGCATGATTTGGCACCTAATTTACAAATAACGCTCATGACAGATGATTCAATTGCGTCACCAACCGAAGAAGAGGGCGAAGAAGAGGGCATTGCCTATCAATGGGCTAACTCAGCCACTGATTTTTTAAAAGAATATCATACTCTTATCGCTGACGTTGAAGAACCCTCTGTTATTGATCTCAAAGATGCACCGGGCATTGTCGTTGAAGAATCTCTATTGGAAGAGTTGTCGAATTATTGGACTTTGCTCTCCCGTGGTTTGGTATTATCCTCGGATGTGTCTCAAGACGATTTTGATAAATTTGTTAGTGGCGAAGAAATATGGTCACTCTATGCAGCTGGGGCACCTTATCTTCGTAATAAGATATGTCAAAAGTTATCACAATCTTCTGAATCGGCTATCAATTTTATTGAAGATGTGATCGAAACCATTAGGAAATTTGAAAATACCGAGTCTGAACCAACCGATCAGCTTAGACAATTCTTGTTGTTTTCAGAATCGGGCAGTGGGGTGACAACGTTATTACGTCAAACAGCGATCACATTGGCGCAACGTGGCTACCCTACTTTGATAGCAAAACCATTTTCACGCGGTTTTGGTGGACGTGTACTTGAACATTTTATCGTGGATGTCCAAGATAAATGGCGCAAGAAGCGTCAAGGCAAAGGTTCTGGGATTGGATTGCTACCGGTTTGCTTAGTGCTTGATACTGACGCTGAAACATTTTATCGTGGTTCCTCCTTAGCACGACAGTTGTCAGGCCTGGGGCGAAGAGTGGTATTAATTCGCGCCCTAGAAAGATCGCAAGATGAATTACATAAAGTGTCGCCAGATAAATCAACCCAACTCAATAATGTCTACACCTTACCGGCTACAGTCAGTAAAGAAGAATTGGTAGAACTTGGAAAACACCTTCGGCAATTTTGCTTGCAACGTCAATTAGCTGATATTCCCACTGAAGGAGAGTGGCGAGCTTATTATGAGGGCTTAGAACGTCTATCGCGGTTTTCTTCATCCCATTTTGAGGAGAATATCTCTATATCACCCCTTTTTCTGATAGGTATCTATCCTTTTATTAAGGAACGTATTTCTGATCAAAATTCACTGGAACAATATTACTATCACAAATGGACAGAATTAAATAATTCTAATATTCAAGAACTTATCCGGGTTCTTGCTGTAGCCACCGCTTATGGGATTAGTATTCCTTATGATACTTTGAGAAGACATCCTAATATTGATCTCAGTACACTTGAGAAAAATGATAAGGAAAGCCAGCGAAAAATGGATACTTTTATAGAATGGAACATGCCTATTAGTACCAGAAACTGGCATCTCTATATGAGACATCCAGCCATTGGAATATTACTTTCTCGAACTATCGATCCCTTTGAAGGAGATTTACCCTATTCCGCTTTATTACCTTTGTTACAAAGATTAACGACTAAAGCAGAAGATATTTGGTTTGCAGAAACGCTGGTTTTCAAATTGGGACGTTACTTTAGCAGTCGTTCGCCTAGATTCAGTTTAGAAACCGATACTTCAATTCAAAAAGCAGCGCGTATTATTTTCAATACGATTCCTTTGGAATTGAAAAACATTAGCCGTACCCTTCGTCATCACGAAGGGCGGTATCATGTTCATGTTCTCCAAGCTTGTTCTCAAGTTTTAAATGAACCGCATCTAACCACCCTAAAGCCTGAGATGGTCTTAAAAATTGCCAAAGGAGAGTATGATTTTGCTCAAAAGGAGTTAGCGCATGCTCTCAACAATAGCAGTGACGGTGAACCTGACAGTAATATTTATAATACAATGGCACTGGCAAGCTTTAAATTAGCGACAATATTACAGAATCAAAACGATAATATTTTCTGTCGAGAGTTCAAATCAGCTTTGGCATTTCAGGAAAAGGCGATTATCAGTGATCCAGCGAATGGACATGCACTTTCCCAGTTTGTTGAGAAAACGTTGGACATGTTAGGTGATAAGAATGAACAAAAATGGTCATTTGAAGAAAAGATGGAATTTGTCATGCAAGCCGAATCCAGACTTGTTGAGTTAATTCGTCTTCATTCAGAAAAACGCTGGCGTAATATTGAGCAGTTTGATGCTGAAATGCAGCTAGGAAAGATTATCGACCAACATGCGAAAATTTCTAAAAAACTCGTGGGTGAAACCAAGCATTTTTCAAGCTTTAAGATCACTCACCCGGAAACTGCTCTATTTTTGAAAATTCGGCAAACACTTGGCATACATACTTTACAACAAGGGTTCCGTCAACCTCAATTAGCAAAGGAACTTAGGCAACTTCGTGAAGAATTTGTGGCACTCAAAGAAAAATCCTCAAGAACTCTCATTTACCTATATCGGTTATACCTAGAAGATCCGGTGGCTCGTTTATATTTTTCTGAGCGGTCAAAATTGCTGGACCAACTTCGCAAGCAAGATGTTAATCAATACCTTCCATTCAGGCATGATGAAGCCACGTTACTCTGTCAGCTTGATAAAATTGACATTGGGGGTCGTAAATTTGACGAACTTCGTGCCTCCCGTCAAGCTGATTCATTTCAATGGCTGTGGTTAAATGAGAAAGTACTGCTTGATGAAGAAGGTCATTTGCGTGAGATGATTCTGACGGCTCACTCTTCTGAACAAGACACGGCTTATGCAACTATAATAAATACTGGCATTCGAGTCATGTATAAACCCCATCAATTTAGTCAAACTTTTTCTAAAGGAAAGCCTTTTAAGACTTACATTCGTTTTACACTGAATGGTTTACAAGCTGTTCCCGAAAAACTAGCCGCTTTTGATCTAAAGGAGATGGGGTTAGCATGAAACCAACTATCGCAAAACTATTTCTGTTTGACGCTTTAGCAGAACAATTGGCAACGTTACTTGTCGGGCATTTACCAGCACTGTTGGCACTAAAAGTAGAGAATCGGGCTGAAACTTTTCCTGATGAAGATATTGTTTCACTCGCCATGTCGTTCTGTCGGTTACGCTTTCCTTATTTGGATCAAGTACCGTTTTGTCCTTGGAGTGAACTATCTGATTTCCATTTAAACAACCAAGCACTTGTTCTTGATGCGGTTGGTGAAACATTATTTGATATCAATGCCTTTTTAGTCCAAAGTCAACCATTGCCAAATACGATTGTCATTATAAATTATCATGATGATGGTTCCGGACAAATCTCTCAAATTTCTTATGATTTGGAATATCGTGATATTACTCAAACTGCGATAGAACGTTTGTTTAATCAATTGGGAAGAGAATGTGATCCACTTGCGCCCATTCGTTTTATGCAAGGTGGATTTAAACGTTTAGCAGACGACTATAATCTTTTTGAACAACATCAAATGTTTTTCAACTGGAATGATCCAAGAACGCTTGAACTATTCTGTTATCGAATTTCTCAAGGTTGGCGATATGATGGAAAACTGGTTGATGGTTTAAGCGTTTTCAAATGGGTGAACCAATTTAAGCCATCTGGTTTTGTTTATGAAGCTTGTGAAATGCTGATTTACCTCAAACGTTATGGATTTATTACCGAATATAGGGTGAAAGAACATATCGTTACCCTTTACAAACAGCATGTAGCAAGCATTGGAAAGCAACCGCTTACAATGACGCTCCAACCGGCTGGAAAAAGTGAATCTAAACTCGCCTATTCTGTAAAAACAACCACTAATATTCTATCACTTGACAAAGCTATCAAAGAAGCCTGGCAAAGGAAAAAGCGTCCAGTAGAAATGGTTTGTTTTGATGATGTGATTGGTAGTGGACAATCTATGCGAGATTATATTTTTAAACAAACTGATTTAGTTGAACTTTTTAAACAAGGCATAGCCAGACTCACCGTTTTAATTTCTCATGCAGACAAGAATGGTATCAATGCCCTGTGTACCGATCCAAGAAGTTATGGGGCAGTTTCAGTTAAAGCCGGTTGCCTACTTGATGATCGGTATCGTGCTT
>JAYQWI020000227.1:0-2785 GCA_035871815.2 Candidatus Parabeggiatoa communis | reverse complement strand
TTCAAGCCGGTTTGTTTACTTTCTCGCAGTCTCTGCGCGTAGCGCGAAGCGTGAGCCGACTGTTTGTGACATAAGATTTGTGTGCATAGAGTAGCCCTGCTGGATAATTTATTTTTTTGATATTCCTAAGTCTATGATTTTTAAATTATTTTATTTTTCAATGCGTAAGTCCTATATATTATACTAGCCATGCACTTTTAATCACACCCATCCTATAACTCATGAAATCAAAAAATATTGTCGTTTATGCCGACTCGAAACCCATAAAAAATATAGAACACCCTGGCACTCACCAAATTTATCAAAATCCTCGTGTCTTTTTAGAAACTAGAACATTAGGGGATTTAGCCCCCAATGAGATTCGGGTACAAATGATTTACGCTGGGGTTTGTGGAACGGACATACATCTTCTTGAAACTAACCCGGATACCGGATATACCAAATGTTCGGCACCGGCTTTCATACCAGAAACCGGACGAGTATTGGGCCATGAAGGTGTGGGAAAAGTGCTGGCTATCGGCCAAAATATACGGCACTTAGGTATTGGAGATTATGTGGCACTTGAATCTATCATCGTTTGCCATTATTGTTATCCCTGTCGAAAAGGAAACTTTAACCAATGTATCAATGCTAAACTGTTAGGAATGGAAAAGGACGGCATTTTTGGTTCTATCGTTGATATACCGGGTATGTTGGCTTACAACATCAGTGATTATCTCCAAGATGAACAAGATTTACAAGCCTTTGCTTGTATTGAACCGGCTGGCGTGGCTTATCTTGCCTGCGAAAATGCCCAAATCAAACCTGGGAGTCGGATTTTAATTTTTGGTGCTGGCCCGATAGGTCTGTTAACGGCTTTGATGAGCAAAGAAATTTTTGGTGCTTGTGAAGTACATCTCGTTGAACCGGTCAATTTTCGCCGCCAATTTGCCCAAAAATGGGCAGATCAGGTCTATGATGTCAATGAGTTTTTGGCCAATCGTGCCGAAAAATTTGATGTGGTTATTGAAGCCTCTGGAAATCTTAACAATATTAATGCCACATTTCGTCAACTCAATCCAAATGGTCATGTTATACTGCTCGCCAGAAGCGGAGAGCCCTTATTGGTTACGGCCGTTGACCAGATGATCACCAATCAAATTTCAATAACGGGATCACGAGGACATTTGGGGGGAATCTTTCAGATTCTCTTTGAACTGTACAAAAGTGGAAAACTTCCTCTTCAGCGCCTCGTCACCAATATTGTGCCCTCACTAGAAGAATTAAACACTCTTCTTCGAGAAAACAGACCCAAAATCATTGAGGAAAACTGTAAAGTTTTAGTTCAAGTCTGTCAGGATTATTAAGGGTAAGTCACATCTGACTTTGATGAAGCCCTGTGCAAACCACTAGAGACGTTCAGAAAAATAGTTCGTGCGAAACCTCCGAGCTTTTCAAAACCTTGGCCATTTTTAGTGAAATTATTTATCTGAAGGCGGCTGCGAATATCGTGCCATGTACGATTTCACGATTTCACGCAAAAATCTATAAAATTATGAACAGGCGAACTATTTTTTGAACAAAACTATAACTATAAAGATGAACATTTAGCGTAGCTTCCCTTCGGTTCACGCCCGTTTTGAGTTTTACTGATGTTAAAGTTTTTTATCACTATTAAGCCGCAGATTCAACGACTGTTTTAATATGTTTTTTAATCACAGGCGTTTTAGAACTAAGATGCACAGCGGCGGCCGACAAAAAACCAACCGCCCCTACTTGATGGGCAACAGTGATCGCTTTTTGTGATACGCCAATGGCTTGCCAAGCCTTCCATACCACAGGCAGTCCCCAATGAGAGGCTAAAAAAGTCACTCCCGTCACACCCAATACTGAGCCACTTGCTAACAGCGCAATCGTGGTTACTGCTGATTTAGTGATCTTAGGATTTTTACTTGGTTTGTTTTCTTGAGTCATGATTACTCATTCTGTTTCTAAAAAGTGGCCGACAAAGTTGCCCATTAGGTCATTCGTGAACGAAAGATAACCCTGATAGATTGCAACTCGATTCCTGGTTGAGCAGTCCCAACCGTTGGCAAAAATCCGGCCAAAGCCGTTTTATGCAACCATGTACTTTACGAAATAAAGGCAGTCCGGGTTGGGTAAAATAGAGCTTAAAATCAAGATTGGGCGTTTCGCCACTTCGTTTGAAGAGCCATTTACCAGCCTTCACATCGAAATACCCTGTTTGATAAAACCTTTCTCGTTATGAGTCAACCTGACTCATAAATTAATAACTATAGGGTATCCTCGTTTTATTTTCAAGTCGTCAAAATTTTGGGGACAAATTGTACAAGAAAGTCTAACGTTGTCTCACTTTTTGATAACAGTTTAATAAACTCTTGTGTCTTGTTGCAAGGGGTTGAAAATCCGCTTGAACTTGACTTTTATTTCAAAATAGTATAGAACTATTTGTAAGACTCTTTCGTTGTATTGATATCACTATGTTTTTAAACACCTATTTCAAAATCATTTCCAAATACTGCTCCTAAAAAGTTAGACAAAGTTGGACATTTTTAGGTAATTCGCTCTCTGTTGATAACTCCTTCGATATGCAACTAGAGTCCTGGTTGAGCAGTCCCAACCGTTGGCATCAGTCCCGTTCGTTCTGACGGTCTCATGCAACCATGTACTGTACGAATTGAAGACAGTCCCTTTGGGGTCAAATTAGCCTCCAAGCCGAGGCTTGAACACCAATTTACCAATCTTCACTTCTCAATACCAGGTACGAGAAAACCTTTCTCGTTAT
>JAYQWI020000226.1:0-2380 GCA_035871815.2 Candidatus Parabeggiatoa communis | reverse complement strand
CAGGTTAAGATTTGTTAGTAGAGGGATTGAAAAGTAAGGAAAAATGGGGAAGGGAAAATGGAAATGTAGAAAAGATTTTTGAGCAAAAAAAAACGCCAGTTCAATAATATTGTACTGGCGTGTCCAAATTAACACAAGGGGATCGGTTTTTACAATATAGGCGATTTATAAATCAACCTACATTGTCAGAATTCGGTTCTCAGACATTCAACTCTCAAGTTTGAGAGGTATTGTTTTGAGAGGATTAGCAAAACAGCACTTATTGTAAATTGAGTTTTTGAAAATAGCAATAAGTTAATTAAATAAATGATTTTATATTGATATTAATTACTTTTATAATTAAATTCAAATTTGTAATGCTATATAATAAAGCAATAAACGATCCAAATTGAACATAAACATACTTAACGATATGTATTCATTAGGATATTTTTTAAATTAAAGCTCATTTATATTGATGAATCGTAAATTATTAGGGCCTTTTTTCTTGATTAATTGCAAAATAACGGGTAATTTGCTTTGCAAATTACCACAATATAAATTATTCAATATTAAAGTTTAGATATTATTCAATTTAAAAGCTTTATGACTAAGCGTAATAAACGTCTCTTTTAATTTGCATTTTTACATTTTTCAATACTTATATAATATAAATCTGTTAATAATTGATATGTTCATTGATAATTGTTCATTGTATATTAGATAACTAAAGTTAAGGGCAGACACGCCGCAGGTTTGCCCCTACAAAACCCCGCGTCCTGAAGGGGCTTCAGGGGACTTTCCAAAGCGTCTTCACTGCCCTAGATACGCACAGCCGTGCGTCTCTATTCTTTTTTATCTAGTGATTCTAGCCATTGTGCAATGACGGTTATCTCTTTCTCACTCACACTATACATAATGCCTTTCATAACAACACTATTACCGTTTTTACGTATCCCTCTCTTGATGTCTTTCATCTGAGCGATAAGATATTTATAGTTTTGTCCTGCCAGCTTGGGATAGTTTGGCAAAATTGGAGTGTTAGCCTTTTCGCCATGACAAGCATGACAGTTTTTACTTTTGTATAACTCTGCTCCCTTGCCTGTTTCTGTGATATCGACTTCAATAGTCAACGAGGCTAACCACTCAGCAATCGTTTTTATCTCATCATCATTCTTAATAGGAGAGAGGCCACCTCTCATAACGACACTCAGACCATTATGACGCGCACCGCTTTTGAAATCTCGCAACTGCTCAATGATGTACTCCTGATTTTGTCCAGCGAGTTTGGGGTAAAGTGGTTGGCTAGGCGTTTTAGCATCGAGACCATGACAAGCATTACAGCCTTTCAATTGGTACAACTGTTGTGACTGATTTTGCGGTTGCACTTCATCTGCTTGTGACTGATTTTGCGGTTGCACTTCATCTGCTGGTAAGCTTGTATAAAGCGGTTGTGTGATTTCAGATTCTTCAACCACGCTATCTGGTTTAGGTTCTTGAAACACGATTTCATCAGCAACCACGCCATTGTTCAAACTGACACTAGCTAAATAAATACTGGCTACGGCAATCATCCATTTTGTTTTAACCATCTATATTGTTTCCTATCAATTTAATCATGAAAATGCTTGCAAATAAGATAGAACGCTGATTGTTATCGGGAGCAATTTATCAGCGTCAATCAGGCCATAATCAGTAAAATCAACGTTCTATCCCCATGCCTGGATAACTACGCCAAAATGACTAAAAGTCTGGATTGAGCCACCCTGGAGGCCCTAAATCTTCTTGAGGCGGTTTGAAACGAGAAGCATAGTCTATCACTGCTTTCATATCCCTATCCGTAAAGCTCTGGATTTGTTTCACCATATCAGGATTAGCATTGCGACGTTTCTTGTCACGAATCCACTCAAATTGACGCAGCATATATTTATAATGCTGTCCTTGAATACGCGGGTAGTCATTTTCAGCACTGCCCTCTCCATTTTCACAATGACATTTGACACAATTATCCTTGTACAACTGTTCGCCGTGTGCCAAATCATCCCCATATCCAATACCATTTTCCGGATTCATGGGCAATTTAGCAATATAGGCTGTGACATCGCTTACGGCCTGAGGGCCCCCTATTGCTCTGGATAAGGCGAAGGGATACATGGTCGGGTTGTCGCGGTTAAGGGCCCGAATATCAGCCAATTGTTTGATGAGCACTGTGCGATGTTGCCCTGACAATTGGGGAAAGGTGCCCTCTTTTCTTCCCCAACCGTTCTTCAAGTGGCAGGCCGTACAGACTTCATAGACTTGCAAGCCGTTTTCCAAATTGGGCACCAAAGCCAGTGCTTCTTTTGTCTCTGGCGCCCTCTTCCAACCTTCAGGTTTGACTAAGTTTTCAGTCTGACAAGAG
>JAYQWI020000225.1:0-5497 GCA_035871815.2 Candidatus Parabeggiatoa communis | reverse complement strand
GAATGCCAGTGTAGAAGCCAGAATTGACATTAAAACCACTCCAGATATCAAAAACACTCTGAGTCGCGCTGCGGCTTTATCTCAACAATCTATCAGCGGTTTTTTGCTTGAAGCCGCTTTTGAACGTGCTAAACGGGTGTTGAAGGAACATGAAACGATAACTTTGTCGAATGCTGAACGTGATCGTTTTTTTGCTCTATTGGAAACTTCGGATGAACCCAATGATGAACTGAAAACGGCAATGAGTGAATATTTTGAGGAGCACAAGAAGTGAATGCTGAATGGATAATCATGTCACTTGACAAAAAACGTCATAATCGTGCGGATTTTGATTGTGGTGAACCGGCCTTAAATGAATATCTTCAAAAGTTTGCTAGTCAAAACGCCGCACAGGATATCAGCAGAACTTTTGTGATGCTCTCTGCTACTCATTCTCAAAAAACTCAAAAAATTTTGGGCTTTTATACCTTAACGGTTGGTCAAATCAATTTTGAAAGTTTACCCGTTAATTGCATTAAAAAAATCCCTCGTTATCCTATTCCTATAGCGCGATTAGCGCGTTTAGCCATTGATCAAAGCCTACAAGGGCAACATTTAGGTCAAAAACTCTTAATGGATGCCTTGCGACGCTGTGCTAGAATTTCTAATGACATTGGCTTATTTGGCATTATTGTTGATGCTAAACACGATAAAGCTAAAAAATTCTATCAAAAATACGGTTTTGTTGAGATTCAAGACGAACCGTTGACTTTGTTTATTCGTATGAGTACGGTTTTTAAAATGCTTGCTGCCTTAGTGGTTTAGTTATCCAGATAAAAAAGGGCCTATTTTGCACTGGGTGTCAAATCATGCTGGTTAGTGCTTCCGATACTGGGTACGATAACCGTTTATTTAGCACTAGGGAAATTTAGAACGTTTGTCCCAGAAAATAATGAAGTCATTGATGAAGTGCTGGATATTCGTCTGCCAATTAAAAACATTTTCAGTTGGTTAAGTTATGGTTGTTGGAGTGGTTGTGGTATTTCTATATGATACGCCGGATCTTTTGGAGGCTGAATAATATTAGACACCCTTTTATCAGCATCAATCGCTTTTAAAAAATCTTCCTTATGAGTAATTGAACTTGGAGCAACATCAATGACTCCTAAAACTTTAGAATCTGCTGCATGGTTAGATACTTTTTGTGGTCCTAACGCCTCTATTTTTGATTTCATATCCTTGATGATTTGCTCACGGTTTTTTCCAGCTTTTTTGGAAGACACATAAACATCAATCACTTGATCTCCAAACCGCCCATACAACTCTTTTTGAGAAAGAACGCCATCTTTCTTTTCTAAGTTGTTATACATAACTCTTGCTTGATTATAAGGATCTCTGGCAGTACTAGAAATGATAGCACGTTTATTACCCGATTTTATTAAAGCGTCTCGCAAGACTTGTTTTGTATACTCACTCACAACCGTTTTATCAGCATTTCGGGCATATTCTATTTTAGGTTTTATGCCTTCTTGCTTTGTTGCGGTTTGAGTTGTTGTTGATTTTTCTTCACCATTTACCTCCAATTTCTCTTGACTAAGCACAACCTCAGTTGGTACTTGTTCTTTCTTTGGCATTTCCAAAAAAACAGATTGTGGTTCTGTCTCCTCCACCGCCATCATTTCTTGCCCCGCTTCAACAAACGCCCATTGTCCCGATTTCGACACAATCAGATCAGCTACTCCATTTGGTGTCAAGGCGGGTTGAGTCACAAGGGCTTGAAATGTGCCGCTGGTTTTTTCGGTGAGACAGGCGGCCTCTGAAAAAACTTGTGTACTGAGTGTCTTATCATCGAGCGATAAGGCAACAAATTCAATAATGCCTGGGGTTGAGTGAGTTAGAGTCGTATATGTTTTTTTACCCAGTTTGTGAGTTTGTGGAAAATCCGTTTTGATGAGGACAAGTTTTTTATCCACACTGAGGAGTGAGTGACTGCCTTTTAAGGTTATTTCACCCTCGAAACTTTGCCAGGCCCAATCGGCCTTGGGTTCTAATTTGATTTTTGCCCCTTCGACGGCTAATAATATTGACATTTTTTTATCATCTCAAAATTCAATGTTATTTTAAATATGAAAACATTCTTAATAATACCGAATCGGTGGGTTTAGCTTCGCTGGCCTTCGGCTCGCTCCGCTGGCCTACGGCTCGCTCGGTGGGTTTAGGTTTAGGTGGGTTTAGCTTCGCTGGCCTACGGCTCGCTCCGCTACGCTCCACTCTACCCACCCTACAACTATCACTTTTTTTTTACACCCAATTCAAAAAAACGCTCTTGGATTTTGGGCATTAATATCGTATTATCAATACGATAAAAATATCATTTTACATTGATATTCAAAAAGTTGGAACGACAATTCGCAAAGAGGATAAATGCTGCAATGGCTAATAACAACGTCAATTTGCAAACAGAAGAGGGCATCAGTCGGATCACGGCTGCTATCAAAAAACATAAGCGTAAACGTAAACGTATCGCCTACCAGCCCGTTATCCCAGAAGAACAATTGGGCTTTATTCATCATAATGTAGACTGTATCGGCTGCCGCACCTGTGAAATTGCGTGCAAGGACAAAAACGATTTAGCTCCCGGCCCCCGTTTCCGTCGTGTGATGTATATAGAAGGCGGCACCTACCCAGACGTTTTTGCCTATAAAGTCAATATGTCTTGTAATCATTGCGCCGAACCGGCTTGTTTGCCCACCTGCCCGACAGGCGCAATCTGGAAACGTCAAGATAATGGCGTTGTCGATATTGACTCCACCTTATGTATTGGCTGTCGTCGTTGTGAAGCGGCCTGCCCTTACGGTGCCCCCCAATTCGATCCCAATGATGGCTTAGTCAAAAAATGCAATATGTGTATTGATGAACTAGAAGCGGGGCGGAAACCCTATTGTGTCGCGGCTTGCCTGATGCGCGTTTTGGATATTGGCCCAATTGATCAACTGTTGGCAGGCACATACAAAACCAAGGCCATTGGCCCGAACGATAAACCGGTAAATCGGGTCAAGAATTTTGCTAATCCAGAGTTGACTAAACCGGCTATTGCTTTTATACCCCACAGCAAAGGAACGGTAGACGATTGATGTCTGAAACAGAGAACGAAGAGATTTTACACTTATGGCGTAGCGCCGTAGCCAGCGATCTGCGCCTATTCATGCGGTGCCATGATCGAGAAACGGATTTGGAATGGTTAGAAACGCTGAAAGAACAAGACTTTCCTGACAATCTTGGCTTAAAACTGCAAAGCGAAATCGGCATAAGGTGTTGCGATTTGATGCGTCAAGCGATCAAGGCACTGCCGACAACGATTGATAGCAAGTTGCTTGATAATCTCGCAGCCGATTTCGCCGCGATTTATCTCAACCACCGTTTACAGGCCTCCCCTTGCGAATCCGTCTGGATTGATGAAGAGGGTTTAATGCACCAAGAAGCCATGTTTCAGGTACGTGAATGGTATCAACAATATGGACTGGCGGCAGAAAATTGGCGAATCCGTCCAGACGATCATCTCGTATTACAATTAGCCTTTATCGTGCATCTATTTGAATTAGATACAAAAATAGAGACTTTACAGCAAACCGCCCAGTTTCTGGATGAACACCTATTACGTTGGATAAACGATTTTGCCAAGCGCGTTGCCGCGCATTGCAACACCGATTACTACGCCGGGTTAAATCTGCTGACGGCGCAATACTTGGAAGAAGTACGGGATATATTAGCCGAATTGTTAGCAAAACCCCGGCCGACAGCTGAAGAAATCGAAAAACGCCTACGGATCCAAAAAACGATGGAACCAGTGTCAATGCAATATGTACCAGGAACGGGGCCAAGTTGGTAAAAAGCGTCATAACTGATTGAAGTCTCGTCACGCCTATAGTTTGTCAGAGACATAAGTTGGCCGTTCCAAAAGTTGATAACTGATAACTGATAACTGATAACTGATAAGACTCAAGTCGTTGTTACCTGCTGTACATAATCCTTAGGCAACTCGCAAAAAATAATCTACCAAAAAAGGGGCAACCCTACGGATTGCCCCTATCGTCGGGGTTGTAGGGGCAATCCATTATGGTTGCCCAGTGGTATATTAATTTTTTCGAGTTACCTTAGTAAAGCACACGCGCTCCCAAAAACCTTAGTTAAAAAAAAATAAGGTTGGACTTCTTTTAAATTAGTCCAATCTACGCGCTGTTTTATCAAAGAATGTGTAATAACTTATCCCTTGTGCAGTTACACGGATAACTTTACCCATTCGTTTAGTTTTGGTCTCAAACTCTGGTAAGTTGTACAATAATCTCAATGATTGTGGAATTTGATGAGCGTGTATGTCAGAGACGGTAAAGCAAACAATACAAAAGTGACTGTCTATCACAACCTTTTTCCAAAAATCTCTTTCATTGATTGTAATAAAAGTAGGTTGATTTTGTAGTCGAAGTAATGTTGGGATAGCGTCATCTTTGATAACCGTGTTAGGGCGCAAATCCGTGATAAATTGCACGGTTCCTGGATACCATTTAGCTATTTCCAACTCAATATTGCGTCCTAACAATTGTTCATCTAAAACAATCATTGTGCCCTCTCTAATGCTGGCAATGTTTTAAGAAATTGATTGGTTACCAATATCATCGCTTCAAGAATCGCATCGCGTGAAACACGTCCACGATATCCTTTGACAACTTCATCAATATTTTCGCCACTGGCAATTCGTTCCAGTGTGCCAGTGATTTCAATACGTGTGTATTTAAAGGTAGGTTGTCCCCCACAAACTCCGATTGATCGTACAATATTGTCACTGAGGGGATAATATTGATAGGGTTCACCGCTCACGATTTCTGTCATGATTTCAGTCATCTATTAGTTCTCCTAATTGAAAGGCTTAAGTGTTAGTACAACGGATCATGGGATTGAACGGATTATGATGTTGAGCTAGATTGAAGTTATAGGGTAATAATCTAAAAAAAAGTTCATTGAGATTATTCTATTGTACTTTTTGTTATGTCCAATCAATAGAAATAGCTCCCTCAGAAAGAAGTTCAATCCCCGGAGCCAAAGTACTCCGATTACATTAATAATGAGTTGATTCTTCAATGACTTCTGTCATACTTTTAGCGATATTCAAGGCCTCATTCGCTTTTTGTATAAGAGCTGTGGCCGTTGCAGTGAATTGTTGAGTGCCTTCTATTTCCTGTTCGGTTTTATAGAGGACATACGCTCTTTCGATTTGAAACTGAATATCTTTTTGGGTTTGAGTTAATTGAGTATGAACGCGATTCCATTTGTCAATGCGAGGTTGTGTCACTTGACTTTGTTCTGGAAAAAGGTTTTGCAATTTCAATTAAGTTCTCCATGATTTATACTGTCCACCGTAACAAAGTCGCGATTGCGCCTTTTGGAAAATTTTCCGTTCATCCAAGATTTAGGGGATAAAATGCTAGAGATATATTTAATTTAGGTTAGTCTACCACCACCT
>JAYQWI020000224.1:0-2194 GCA_035871815.2 Candidatus Parabeggiatoa communis | reverse complement strand
GTTTTTTTGATACAAAGCACCTTCTTTCTCAATAAAGGGATCTGCTTGTCCATGTTCTTTAGCAAACTGTTTAATCTGATGCAAAAACGGTAAATAGTAATCAGACAGTAACAGTTCAACACGTCTTACCACAGCCCAGTTTGCATCGCCTCGATCTGCCCAATCAATACAGTAATCCAAGGGATCGTCACCATCAGCTTTGACTCCGTTACCCCAATACTGTTCTAATAGTTCACAAGTGAGTTTAGTACCCTGTTTGCTATTCGTTATGAATAAAACTTCCCCACCAGGTTTGAGAAAAAATCGTCCTTGTGTAATCAGGGCATCATTGACGATTCTGCCGCCTTTACCATTAATATTCCAATCACCGGCTGAAAGTTTTTCAATATCGCCTTCTAAATCAGGTACGGTGGGTGGGTTGGAATAAATCACATCCACTTGTCCCTCAATTTCTGGATGTCCTTGAATTGCGTCAAAACAGTCAGACTCGACAGCGTAAAGTTGTTCTGGATTGAGATTGTTCAACGCCCAATTGCGCTGAGTCATCATAATTGCTTGGGGATTAAGATCAGTGGCAATCACTTGAGTGGCACCACTTTTCCCCGCAATAACGGATAGGAAACCAGAACCCGATGCAAAATCCATAACCACTTTGTCGTGACAACCATCAGAAGCAATGAGTTCTCCCATGTTTATCGCAAATGGTGTTGGTGACCAAACCGCTTGATGCGTCTCTAGTAGCAGATTGGTGCCAATATGACTAAATTCAACATTTAAAATTGTACCAGATTCAACTGACTGATAGTCAGCATATTTTTCGGGGTCATAAGTTATTGGCGTTTGAGAGGTACTCTTCATGTTTTCTAAGTTCCAATTTACCTGTCAGTTTTAATACTTTAAAAAAAAACGGGAGCATTCCCCAAAAGTGGTCATTTTTATAACAATTTGATTTGTAAACGATTCTATCATATGAGCCCGTAAATAAAATCATTTTTAAATCAATAAGTTGTCATTTTTGACCAACAAAATGGAAATGCTCCCTTTAAGACAAAACTGTGCAGGAAAGCTCCAAAATTAATCACCCAACCTACCAACCACAATCAGTTTAGACTTACTGACGTGGAGTAGGAATTGTGGGATCGTATAAATATTTGTCAGCATCCTCACCTTTCAATGGAGGAGGAATAACTAGCGGAGATAGACAAGCACTTTCTTTATCCTTCCAACATTCGACGGGATCAATCGGTAGTCCGCCCGCATTCATAATATCAAATCCCACATCTCCCTCCTGCCACCAAATCCACAGGAATTTGAGATGTTTGGTTTCTGACGTATTTTGGATGGCGTGAGGATCATAAGGCCGATTTAGAAGAAAATCACCGGACTTGATGTCATATCTTCGGTCATTTTTGACAAAGATACCTTCGCCTTCCAAAACAAAATACAGTTCCCAAGTGGGATGGTTATGAACCGGATACTTTGCGTTTGGCTTAAAAACCATCGTTCCCACGGCAATTTTGTTTGCCGCCAATCCTGATTGGACCCATTCCTTAGGGCCTACCGCCCATCGGTACCAATAGGTCGAGTCATCGTTGTATGAGCTTTTTGGGCCAGTTCCCCTATACCATGCGGGATAACTGCTTGTAGCCCCTTTTGGAAGATCACTTTCCGCGATTTTGTCAAAATAACCCTCACGGCTTCCAATGACAGGATATGTCGGTTTATCACACATTCTCGTTATCTTTGTCTCGGGAAATCCCGATTCCCTAAGAGTTGCTCTGTCATCTGGGGAACAGACGGTTTGTGCATACGAGTTCGTTAAAGACAATGAACCCATAGCGACCGCTAAAAATAATCGCTTTTTGGTCATAATATACCTTAGAGTTGTTTGTCAAAAAGAAGTCCCAACTTTAGCCAGCGTAGGGGGCAGGTAAAGGGACAAAACCGGCCCCATTGCTATGAAAATTTCTGATTATCACTTTTTTTGTTGATTTTTAAAATCCTTTGAAAAATAGGGCACTCAAAGACACCTTTGTCAAAAATTTGGGCCCAAATTTTGGCAATATGCGTGTGATATATGCGTGTATTCCTTAATATTAGGCTACCCCTTCATCGATAAGTATAACAAAACAATGCCCTATTTTAGAGGGTAAACAAAGTTTCAACAAAAAAAGTTATAATCAGAGCCTCTTGC
>JAYQWI020000223.1:0-6964 GCA_035871815.2 Candidatus Parabeggiatoa communis | reverse complement strand
ATGTGATTTAAAAAAATAAACGCTAAAGACGCTAAAGACGCTAAAGACGCTAAAGACGCTAAAAAAGGATGCTGGCCTCTTATATACTTTTGCGGCTATTGCGTCTCTTGCGTTATTTTTTTTAAGGCCCAACCAAAACATACGCGCTCCAAATCTTGGGATAGATGTAGGCAATATTTATAATTTCAGATAGACTCTGTCCTAATCCTTTAAAATCCCTCTTGAGGAAAGCAAAAGCCTTCAAGCTTTTCAGACTTAAATGTGAATAGCCTCAGGATGAATAGCTATCTTTCTGAATTATCACCCATTAGCCGGCGTACTTCTTGACGGAGAGCATAGAGTTCTTCCTCTTGTAAAGCAATACGTTCCAGTATTTTTCGGTTGACTTGTTGCAGTTCTTCGACCATTTTTTGAGTACGTTGGTAAATGGCTCGCCGTTGACGCATCATAATGAGCTGTGGTCGATTAAGATGTAACCACTCAATGTGAAAGCAACCACGAGGTGTCAAGCCAACCAAATACCCCTCTTGCGACAGAGTGAGATGACTATTCAAGTCATCTGTTAACGGATGAAGTAAATGCCTCTGGGGCTCTGCGTCAACTGAAGGCCAATAAGACGCTTTATTACGGTTACAAGCCGGACAGGCATAGACCAAATTATCCCACTCATCAGTTCCACCAGAGCGGATAGGCTGAAAATGGTCAATTTCTAATTCACTGCCTACATCAATTTCACTGATACCGCAATAACCGCAAGCAAAATGATATCGTTCACGCACAGCATGACGTATGTCGTTTGAAATACTCATGACGTTACCAAAGAATGGGGGGTCAATCGTCTGAAAGCATTTTGAATAACCGCATAACGTTGTTCAAATTCGGCTAGCCAATGTTTGGAATCAGCAATTAACAAAGCTTGTTGGTTGAATAATTGTACTAATTCTTGGTTTTCTATTTGGGATTTTTCTAAAACGCTTTGTAGAGCCTTCTGTTCTGTTTCTAATCTTTTCAATGCCCCGGCTGCAGTATCAGATTCAACAATGTCTACCATTGTTGTGATAGAAGCCAATTCTTTTTGTTCTGCCTCATTCAAACTGCCACGGGTTAATTTACGAAGACGCAGTTCTGTAAAACGTTGTTCAATTTCAGGTGTCCACGTTGTCATTGAGTACTCCTTAGATGTATAGCGTTTTCCTAAAGCATGAAAAACATCCTGTGTAGGGGCAAGCCCTTGTGGTTGCCCTTTTGATAGGCAAGCTATACTTAAATACTTGTGGTTGCCTAATCCATAAACGCCTTCAGAATAGTCAATCACGCCTTGCCCAGTTATTGATTACCTATTTAAAGTATGTTAAGGAATGAAAGGCGTTTGGGCCCTTGAACGAAAAATATAGAGTACTGTAGAGTATAACCTTTTTACACAAATCAAGATAGGTCATCAAATCTTAAAAAGGCGGATGTTCATTGACTCTATACAATACTCGCCGTAAATTGACTAATCCTTCCCTTGTGTTGCAAAACGTACTTGGCTACGACAATATTCACAGGTGCCTTGTGCGCGTTCGACAACCTGATTTTTGAGTGCAGTCATCACTTGTCTATTAAGCATAAGAAGGTGATTTAATACCTAATTCATTCATTAATTCGGTTAATGATATTTGACGTAAACCAGCGAGTTCCGCCATAGCTTCTATTCGTTTGGCTTCAAATTGTTCAACTTTTTCAGTTAACTCTAATAAGGTTTCGTATTCATTAGGATTTAGGGTTTCTGCTTGACGTTTGGCAATGAGATGATCATAAGCCGCTTGAATCTCATACGGCAGCTGTTGATTGATTTTGAGTAAAAGTTTAGATTCGCGGCGTGGTATAGAAGGTGTTTGACGTTGTGTTTGTATTTCATCCACAGATGAAGCAAATCTGTCTAAATCAATTGAATTCAATTGCTTAACCATGTTCAGCAATTCATCAAAAGATAATTGTACTTTAACTTGAACAATAGGCATTTGAAATGATCCAAAAATTTATATTTCGCAGAGTCAATTAGCTTAGAGTGCCTCTTATTTTGCAGCAGCTTGGAGTGCAAAATTTATTTTGCGTATCAATCTGCTCCTTTTTTTAGAAAGGCACCCACTTGGATAGTCGATTTGAAACAACTTGAGCGATTATTTTTTACAATTAAGGTTTACAATTAAGGCCCAACCAAAACATACGCGCTCCAAACCTTGGGATCACGCCATTTTTCGTTTGGGTGATTAATATAATACTTTTGAGTCTCTTGTAAAGCCTTGGCGGGATCATCCCAATATTTTTGGTTCCCGGCTTGATCAGTTTCTAACCACTTCTTATAAAACTCTATCATAAACATTTTCGTGGCCTTATCTTTCACTTTCCATAATGTCATTAAGAGTCGATAAGCCCCAGCAATTTTGAAGGCGCGTACTAATCCATAAACGCCTTCAGAATAGTCAATCAGACCTTTCCCCGTTTCACAGGCCGACAAAACGACGAGTTCTGTCCCATTTAAGTTGAGGTTCAGGGCTTCTAAAGCGTATAAAATCCCATCTTCTCCATCTGGATCAAATTGACCTTTATCCTTAGCATTTAACCCACGATTGGCCCCGGACAATGCGATGCCGGAGAGTGTTAAGGGGCGTATCAGACCTAATTCATCTGCCTTCTGTTCAAGATAGAAAGCATGGGTAGCAAGGTGTAACACACGGGGCACTTCTGTCAATCCTTTTAATCTGCCTTCACTGGCTTTTTTGCCTTTCCAAATGTCAGATTGTCCTGGATAGATGTAGGCAATATCTTGAACTTCATAGCGAGTCTGTCTCAATCCCTTAAAAGGCATAATCTTGGCAGAACCTCTGTCGTTTTCTGTTTGTTGGTGTCGCATCTTTTTCTTCGGAAAACGAGCAAAATTAACTCCACCTATCGCGACTAACAAATCAGACGAAGGTTCTGGCTTTTCACGCAGCAAATCACGCCCGGTTTGGACTTGATGCAATGTTTGGCGTTCTATCCAGTATCGTCCATCTGGCAGAATCAGGCGGCTATAGGGAATCAGATTAAGGAAACTGTCTGGGGCAATGTAGACGGCATCAAGGTGCTTAATGTGTTCGTCAAACGCGCCAAATAAGTTTTCATAAAGTTGTTTAGCGGCTTCTTTCGATCCTTCTTGTTTGAGTTTCTCCCATAGTTTTTTGGTTTTTTTTATTGGCCCTAAGTCTTTGAGAATGGTTTTGTCCTTGGTGAGTAAAACAGCCATCCAATGAGTACCAAAACCCTCTGCTATTCTTCCTCTATTAAAATCAACGCATGAGTAACTTCTAAACTCAATGAGGGCTCTATTTTTGGGTAGTTTAGCACGTACTTGCTCAATGTCAGCGGCCATAAATTCCAGATGGGATTTATAGTATGAACTTAATTCAGCCATTTCTAGCTCGGCCTCTTTAAGTCTTTTGGTATTTTCTTCAATCGCTTTCAAATAGGCGTTATACCTAGAGCTAAGTTGAACCCCTTCTAATTCTGCGGTTTCAAGTTTCTCTCCAAGCAGTGAGATTTTAGTTTTATCCACTTGAGAGAGTTGATGGGATAACTGTGCGCGTAGTGATTGAATTTCTTGACTTTTTTGGGATACTACACTGTTTTTTGAATCATGTAGCAATTTAGATATGATTGCTTCTTCTTCTGCTTGTGGTTGTTTCCAGCGTAATAAGGTATTGACTGCAAAGCGAGTGATATCCTTATCAGAAGGAGAACGGTGAGCTAGACTAAACACAACACTTTGAAAAATAATTGTAAGGCGATTGTATAAGCTTCTACGCACTCGTTCTTTTTCGGTCGTATAAAACTGCCCTTTGGCATAAAAAAACTGTACGGGTTCTATGATTTTCAATAAATCTAAAGATTTTTTAGGATTTGATTTTCCCAAGTAGGTTGCGTAAAGAATATAATTCTTAAAAACATCAGGATGTTCATAGCCAAGCTTTTTTCTCAAATGGTGTAAGGGTCGTAATGGTAGCGTTTTTTCGTATAAATTTGTAGCTTCTTCATAATTTCCATGAGAATAATAGAAGTGTGCTAAATTGAGACGAGTAATCAGCGTAGAAGGTTCTTCCGTTCCCAAGACTTCTTTTTGGGCTAAATAGGTTGTCTCAAATAACGATTCCGCTTCATCAGAACGGTTTTGAAATTCATAGAGTGTGGCCAATTGATAATATATATCAAGTGTCTTACGATGTTTAACGCCCAGCCTGAATTGAGCAATTAATAATGCTTTCTTTAGGTAATATTCAGCCTCTTTATAATGTTTTGGCTCTGTATTTACCGCTGCTAAACCCTGCAGTGTGTCTATTTTGTTTAGAAAGATTTGAGTATTAAGAACATTTTTTATAACCCCAGGCCAATTAGATTGCGGTATCTCATCACGAAGCGAATAGACTTTATCATAAGTGGATTTCGCCTCTTCATAACGTCCCTGAATTAAGTATAATTTAGCGAGATAATTAAGAATAATCCACGTGACAATGCGATCAGAGTCCGGTATTTTATGACTGTTCAGCGAATACGCTTGCTTGTAATACGATTCTGCTTCTCCATAACGACCATACAGTTCGTAAAGGAGGGCTAAATAAGTCAAAATACGCACTTGATCTGGGTAATTTTTATTTTCACTTGCTTTACTGAGAGATAAAGCCTGTTTTAACGCTTGTTCAGCTTCTCTATAATTACCATTAAAGTAGTATGGCATTATAATATTAAGCACGTTTAACGCTGAATATTCTTTTTTATGGCTAAAGTGTTCAGCATTCAATTTTTTTATTTTTTGGGCCAATTCAAAAACTTTTTTATAATCGTCTTTTTGATTAAATTCTACCGCCTTTACAGTCAAGAACTCAATGTATCCTGTAGCAGTTGTTGTCAGAATCTGACGATAATCATCCTCAAAGTGTAGGCGAGCATAGTCATAGGATTTTTCTAGCCACTTAAGTACTTCATCATGATCCTCCTTTTGAATAGCTAGGGCGGTTTTCGCCGATAATGCTAACCAATTTAGCAAAGAGTGAATGCTGTGCTTAAAGTTAATAATTTTGAGACTAAGCATTGTGAAACCGTGTTGATTACCAAAATGCTGCTTGAACAACTGGTTGACTTTTGCCGTTAATTCTAGTCCTTTTTGCAATTCGTGTTTAGAATAAGCTTCTATGGCTTTCATAGCGAGTGCATATAATTTGATATTAAGACTCGTGATCAAGTTGATCTGATAAGCATTATTATCAAAGTATTGACGAGCGTAGTGATCAGCTTTCTCAGCCCACTTAAGTGCTTCATCAAAATCTTCTTGTCGAATAGCCCGTACTGCTTTTTCAGTTAACTTCTTCCATTCCCATAATTTCCTCCATTCCCCCATAAAGGAAAAGCTATTGTCAGGCGTTGCCGAAAACGCTTCAGCACTCAAAGCAGATGAAAATAAGAGCATTAAAATAGCGAAAACAATAGAGTGGGTTTTAAAATTCATTTTGTGTTTTCCTCGTTAAGTGTGGGTTTTATCTCAAATGTAACGGGTGATATCGCGATTGAAAAATAAATAAACGCGCTTTGACGCTAAAGACGCTAAAGACGCTATGTCAAGAAATCTTACATTGATGCGCCTATTGCGTCTCTTTTTCACACAAAACTTTTGCGTGAAGTCTGATGAATGTTGGGTTACAACTAGAACCTTGTATTTGAATTAGACACCTACGTTTGCTTGGCATTATTCCTTTGGGCAAATTTGTATTTACCTGATGCCTTCAGCTTCGCTTCCAAAGCTTTGTAGTATTCTAATAATTGGTTCAAATCATGACCATATTTCTCTGATATTTTATGGCGTATCTTTCTAATTTCAACCAGTTCTGAATGAATCATCGTTATGCTTCCTTCTCTTCTAGGTAATTTAGGGGTGTTGCTAATATGGGGGTGGGTAATCCAATTTGAAAATTAATTCTACGGATATGCTCGAATTTATTGGCGTTCGCAATATGTTGACAATTCCAAGTTAAAAGTATATCGACTTTATAATAACAAGCCAATGCTAAATGTAAGGCATCACCTTTTGGATCATTTGGCATAATAAAATGCTCAATATAAATGTGAGTAATATCAGTGATATCCTGATTTAATTCTAATAAGGTCACATTATCAAGTAAATTAATACGATCCTGTGTATGTTGACTTGTTCCCTGCTGTAATTCATCAATAACGGCAACGCTAGAAGTCAATTCAAATTCATTAGCATACTTTTCCCACCATTCGCAAGTCCATTCTTTTCTCGCGACTGATTGAGCATCAGTACGTGAAGTGTAGTAAAAACTAGGAATACTTGTTTCAATGTAAATGTTTTTCAGCATTTAGTATTTTATCTGGGTTGTTAAGATTGGGACAGTTTTTGTCATTATCAGTCGTTAAAAAAAGCGCATTAAAAAAAAGGGTCATATCAATAAATATTGAAGGCCCGATTGTCCGCATTCCCAAAAAAAGGGTCATTATCAATTTCGGTTGAGTACTTTGGCCTGGTACACTTCAATCAATCGCGAAATTTGGAACGAAAAGCGCACCTACGCAAAATAAATGATTAACACTGATTAAATGAACATCAATCAAAATCAGCGTCAATCATGACAATCAGTACCATCAGCGTTCTATCCTGTCAGTTTTTTAAACGGCTATCACCTTTAGTGCACTATTATCAGCTTATTTAAACAAAATGTATTTTAATCCGTTTTTAGCCGCATTACAATTTTTGGCTTGGCTCCTATTTCAGCCTGCCCGTTGGCGAGATTATTTGACGACTTTAAATTTGTCTGCGGATTTCACTTTGGCTTCACTTGGAAAATCACAATGGCGTTCCCCTGAGGTAGGCCGCCTTTTACTCATTATTTTGGTGATTTGGCCCTTATTCGTTGGCGGCCTGGTGGCGCTG
>JAYQWI020000222.1:0-1915 GCA_035871815.2 Candidatus Parabeggiatoa communis | reverse complement strand
GGTTATGTCACAGGACAAGAATTGGGACTGTATCTGTGGAATAAAGTACCACAACATACTGCTCAAACCCCGCAATATGGAAAAATCAGCGATTATGATCTGTCACGCGGTGATTTTGTGTTTGCTGTCGGGGGTAAGCGTGAAAATGAAAAGAAAAATGAAGAGACGCAACCTATGTTTTCTTCTCCAGTCGTGACAACACCAATACCAGCGAAACCGACGGCTCAGTCGTCATACCGCTACACCGACAATGGCGATGGCACCGTCACCGATAATCGGAGTGGTTTGATCTGGCTGAAAAATGCGAATTGTTTTGGTGAACAAGATTGGGCAACCGCCATGCGAAGTGCCGCAAATCTGGCTGATGGACAATGTGGACTGCGTGATGGTTCAAGGGCTGGTATGTGGCGTTTGCCTACCAAGGAAGAATTGAAGGCGATAATTGATAAGAAATATAATAATAGTTGGGGGTTCTGGGCATCACTTTCCAATGCTGCTGGGACAGGCCCTTGGCGGGAAAGTGATGCGTTTTCGGACGTGAAGCTCGACTATTGGTCGTCTACGCCGTATGCGCCTGCCCCGGACTACGCGTGGTACGTGAACATGTACAACGGCAACGTGGACGATGTCTTCAAGACTAACACCTACGACGTGTGGCCAGTGCGCGGCGGACAATGATTACTTTGATGCTTTGATTCTTTGAGGACTTTGACGGGGGTTGCAAGGGGGTGTCCCCCTTGCACGATTTTTTTTGGGGTATTTTCGGGCTTTATGATTTTGAAAAGAAAGGTCAAATTAAAACGCTAAAGACGCTAAAGACGCTAAAGACGCTATCAAGAGAAATCTAACTCTTTGCGCCCCTTGCGTCTCTTGCGCCTCTTGCGTTAACTTAAAACAATAAACGCGCTTTGACGCTAAAGTCGCTAAAGACGCTATCAAGAGAAATGATATCAATTCAAGCATTACATCGACAAGCTATGGATATGGCTGAACTGGCATTAATCGCAAAACATCAAGGTAAATTAGACAAAGCTAATGATTTGTTTCGAGAAGCTTATGATAAAGAAAAAGAATCTGCCGAGTTTTTTAAAACGCTTATGAATGAAGAACCGACGCGCTCGGTTTTCTATCGAAGTGCCGCTTCTTTGGCAGTACAATGTCACGAATTTCGAGAGGCAGAACGTCTCATAGCGACAGCACTTTTAGGCAATCCCCCCGTTGAAATTGCGGAAGAATTGAGAGAATTGCTTGAACGGCTTTATTTACAATGGGATAGAGGATTGCGTAAAGCGGCTTAAGATCGGAATGGTGGGCGGGCCGTTGGGTTTTGGGATAAGATAAGGGGATGGATTATCATCAGAATCATCTTGTGATTTTTTTATCTCACGCAAAGGCGCAAAGGCGCAAACCGCCAAGTTATTATGCTTAGCGTCTTAGCGGCTTTGCGTGAGCAATGCTGATTTCAATTTTAGACTGATGTTAATCGGTGTCAATCATGATCAATTAGGATTCGGTTGCTTTTGAATGTTCCTGTGTTTCTAATTTTAAGTGCAACAGTTCAGATTCTAACTCATGAATTAATTCTTCTTCTGTTGGCAAATACAGCTTATATTGAGAGGCAAACAGTTGTTGGCTTTCTTTTAATACCGAATATTTTACAATGGTTTCGTTTTTTTCAGAGCATAAGATAATGCCAATGGTGGGCTGATCGGTTTCTGTTTTGATTTCATTTTCATAATAACGGACGTAAAAATCCATTTGCCCAATATCTTGATGAGTGAGTTTGCCTAATTTTAAGTCGATCAATACAAAGCACTTGAGCAAGTAATTATAAAATACCAAGTCAACATAAAAATGTTCTCCATCGGCAATAATACGTTGTTGTCGCGCGACAAACGCAAATCCTTTGCCTAAT
>JAYQWI020000221.1:0-9591 GCA_035871815.2 Candidatus Parabeggiatoa communis | reverse complement strand
ATGTGACTCTATAGTTTGTCAGATAAATGGCTTGGCCTTAGCTATCCGTCAAGAACAAAAATATCAATGTTTTAAGAACTGATAATTGTTCATTGATATCGAGATGTTCAGAAAAATAATTTGAGAGCGAACACGCTGCCGTAATTATCTGAAACACTATAGGTGAAACTTAGAGAAGACGAACCAACCGCACAACTCCCTTCAGGGTTGGCGTGTTGATAAGGATGTGAGCTCTGTTTTAGATAGTCAGTTCGGGCCTTTATTGCTTACAATAAGTACTGAAGCACAAATAAACAGGTATTTTAGGACAAAGGGCGGTTGCCCCTGGTTGCTTCTATTAAAATACCTCAAAATTTAGGGTTCAGTACTTAAGAGAAATTAGATTCTCGTCTCAAACTCAATAGCCTTAAGTTGCGTATTCAAATGACTTTCCGTTTTATCTTTCTCAGCCATCAAAGTCTCAATATCGGCCTGAGATTGAGACAGTGTCTCTTCCTCACTAGCCAGCTTAGCAATGTAAAGCTCACGCAACCCCTGCTCATCCGTCGTATTACCAAGTGCTTGGAGATTCTCGCGCACCCGTTCTTGATTTTTGAAAACGGCCTTGATTGTGTATTCTTTATCCTTGATGTCGCGCTGAATTTGACTGATTTTCTCAGTCAGTTGAACAACACCTTCCAAAGTACGCCAAGTTTTATTATCAACATATTTTCTCTCAAACCACACAGACAGCGTTGTCCGAGCAGTGTCTTTGAGGAAATGACGAGTCGAACGCACAATACGTTCCCTAACCGTAAATTCTTCGACAGTCTTAGCCGGCACATCAAAGCGAAAACGGTAAAAATGCTCAGTGTTTTCCACCGGCGCAGGTGTCTCAACCAACTCCCATCCTTGATTAAAACGGTGCTCAAGCACAAAATCAAGATCGCGTTCAGTTTTGTTATTAATCACATAAGTTTTATAGGCCATCTCATAGTGATCCAAAGCCAGATGTCCCTGCCTAATAGTCACTTGATGGACAGCCTCATGATGACTTCGGTGGTCCAAGCTAACAACACATCCCAGTTCAACCGAAAACGACACGAATTGCTCCTCATCCGGCTTCAGCGTATCCAACATAGCCTCACCCAAATAAGCCTCATCTTCAAATACCGTCAACGGCCCACTTTCCAAAGTCAATCCTGTCGTATTTTTAAATAACAGGGCTGACATCGGATTACTATAACGGACATCAGCATTATAAACCACAACCCGTTCACCGCTAAAACCCGTCTGCAAAATAGGGACTAAAGCCGATTGTTGCCGGCGCACTGTCACCGGGTTTTCAATGTCATACTGAAATAAATCCCCCACCTCCACAGTACGTGTTTGGACAGGCACAGAATGTTTCCGTGCCGCTTTTTTTAATGCCGCCTTTGATAAGCAAGGTTCAACTTCCTCAAGCATTGCAAAATCCAGATCATCATCCAAAGACAGATCAAGATCATCATCCAACGAAATTTCTTCATCAGCCATCATAGCAGCAGACACTGATCTAACCGTTTTTTCTGATTGAGGCGGCGCATAAGCCGCTTCTGTTTTCACTTTCACCTCAGGCCGCTTTTGATAACGCGGTGAATACAGATCATGGATAAACGACACCGGCAAGCCTGCCACCAAAGATAAAGAGACATTCTCCCAATCCTCATCTTGCGTATTATCCACCACAGCCCAGCCTTGAATCAAGGGCGCGTCTTCGCTTAACAACAAACGATAAGCCGTTTTCCAAACCGGCGCGGCAACAATATAACTCATATTAATCGTGCGTTCACCTTCGCCCTTAAGAAAAACCGTCAATTTTTTCAAATCTTTTTTCTTAGCCGAGATCAGCACATCAAGTAAATGCTGCAAATCTTTTTTCAGATTCTCATCCAGCAGGATAATTTGCTTAGCCTCCATCACATCAAACGATTGCAGCGCCCCGCCTTCGATCAACAGTGACAAATAAGAGCAATCAAGAACCATTTCACCCATTTGACGTTTAACGGTTTCGATACCGGTAACCATCCCCTTCACCGTTTCTTGTCCGATCTCAACCGCAACCCGCGCACCCTGCACCTGCGACAACAATCCCGTTAAGGCGTTATTTTCAGGCAATCGAATCGCAATATCCTTTAACTGCTCTTCAATTGGCAAAGTAGATTCATAACTGATGCTGGTAATCACTCCCCCATTTAAATCCAGCACAGTCAATGACTTAAGGACATCATTCATTTCAGAAGCACGAAAGTACAAATCAATCGACGCATTACCGCTAATTTGTCCCTCGCGTTCAAAATGGCCAACACCATGTTTAAAAAGAACGACTTTTTGGAGAGGTAACATAATATATTAATTATTAATATTGAATGTTGAATGATTAATTGAACTTAGAGTCCCCATAAGACTTATCAGTTATCTGTTTTCAAATTCGAGGGCCGAAGACACACGACACCACACAACGTTTGAAATAATTTAGATAACACACCGTTTATAAATCTTAGATAAAGACTCAGTGGTACTCAGTGGTACTCTGTCAACTCTGTGTTATAAACATTCTATTATATTACAGATAAACTTTTATGGAGGGGAATCAAATTAAATAATCACGCAAATCCCCTAAGAACGTTAAATTAATATTTTCGATTTCGATTTGATGGTAAGCTTAATCAAGTAGAACACCGTGAAAGAATTTCACCACATCGTCGCAGAAGCCGATTTTCAACCAAAACAAGTGTGGGTAGATTCATCTCAATTGTTCTTCATTGCCTACGAGTGAAAGAGTTATCAGTTATCAACAAGATTTATGATGTTCCAGGGCAAGAGATTATCGAACAAACTATAGCCCTATATTAGGTAACTCCAAAAAATTAAAATACCCACACCTTTAATCAATATTCTTTCATTCTCTGCGGCTCTGCGGCTCTGCGTGAGCAGACAGTTTGTGACATAAGTTTTGTATGCTTAGAGTAGTGTGGTTGTTTTGGGTATTTTATTTTTTTGGAATTGCCTTATGGCAAAAAGGGGTTATTTATTTTTTCGCTGAATTATTTTTGCGCTGAATTTGATTTTAACAAAGCCCGTTACGCTATAATAAAGACTACAAAAGCGGGTTATAAAGATTTAATGAGTCTATTCACATTGGAGAGTATCTATGTCTATAAAACATCTGAAATTGCCCGAAGGGGGAACCAAGATTTCTATTCAGAATCAGCAATTGGTTGTCCCTGATAACCCCATTTTAGGCTATATTGAGGGGGATGGCATTGGCCCTGATATTATGACGGCTTGCCTACGGATATGGGATGCGGCCGTCAAAAAGGCATATCATGGCCAACGCCAAATCCATTGGGCCGAATTGTTTATGGGCGAAAAGGCCGCTGAAAAATATGAGGGGGCTATTTTTCCAGAGGAAACCTGTGAAGCTTTGCAAGAATTAGTGGTATCTATTAAAGGGCCCCTAACAACACCCATTGGCGGTGGGTTTCGCTCACTGAATGTCACACTGCGTCAGGTTTTGGATTTGTACGCCTGTGTACGCCCTGTGCGTTATTACAGCGGAGTACCTTCTCCCTTGCGTTATCCTGAGCAAGTCGATGTCATCCTTTTCCGCGAAAATACAGAAGATGTCTATGCGGGCATTGAATATCAATCGGGTTCCCCAGAAATGCGGAAAGTTGAACGGTTTCTAAAAGAGGAAATGGGCGCGACTTTTTTTGAAGACAGCGGAATTGGTATTAAACCGATCAGTCCATTTGGGAGTAAACGCTTGGTACGAAAGGCCATCCAATATGCGATTGATAATAAACGAAAAAGTGTTACTCTGGTACATAAGGGTAATATTATGAAATTTACAGAAGGTGCTTTTCGTAACTGGGGTTATGAAGTCGCGCGTGAAGAATTTGGTGATCAAACGATTACAGAAGAAGAATTGTATAGTCAATATGAAGGTAAACAGCCAGAAGGCAAAATCGTCATCAAGGATCGCATTGCTGACATTATGTTTCAGCTGATGCTGTTGCGCCCAAGTGAATTTGATGTGATTGCCACCACAAATCTGAATGGCGATTATCTGTCTGACGCGATTGCCGCTGAAGTCGGAGGAATGGGTATTGCCCCAGGTGCCAATATGAGTGATCATGTTGCCGTGTTTGAAGCAACACATGGTACAGCGCCTAAATATGCTAACTTAGACAAAGTGAATCCAGGTTCATTATTATTTAGCGGTGTCAATATGCTCGAATATATTGGTTGGCAAGAAGCCGCTGATTTAATTTCCACAGCCTATCCAAAAGTGCTGTCGAAAAAAATTGTGACTTATGATTTTGCTCGACAAATGGACAATGCCACAGAAGTCTCTACCAGTGGTTTTGCCGATGCATTGATTCAGCAAATTGAAGAGTAGATTGTGTTATTTGTTGGCTGGAATGGCAAAAAATGTTGTTCCGGGTAGGTAAGCGGGTGCCACTGAATCAAAAATTATTCCAACCGTCTATCGCCCGCTTGCCCACTGTTCAAACATTAACGAATCTATTACTGCCCTTGAAATAATTGATAGAGGGTAAGTCTAACTGAATTAACTATGCACATTACCCAACAACAAGAACAATTCAGCCGTGCCTATATTCATACTATTGCCTCTGTTGCTGGCTTTACAATCTATACACCGCTGGTTGATGATGATAGTGTTGATTTAGGTATCGCGCAAAGAGGTGGAAGAGGAACAATTCGTTCACCTCGTTTAGAAATGCAATTAAAATGCACATATTCTCACAAGTTAGTGAGCAGTTTACCTCACTTCAATTATCCATTGAAGCGCAAAAATTATGATGATTTACGAATCCCCAATCTGATGATACCAAGAATCTTGGTTGTAGTACGTGTACCAGAAGATATCACTTATTGGTTACGTCATCACTCAGAACAAAGACAAAGCTTACGTTATGGTGGCTATTGGCTGTCGCTACGGGGAATGCCAGAAACAAATCAAAACACGATTACGGTGTCTTTACCCCGAAGTCAGCAATTCACAGTCGATGCTTTGCAAGGCATTATGCAACGTATCAGTCAAGGGGGATTACCATGAAAACAAACACGTATGAGAAAACGATTTTAAATGCACTACGTCCATCTGATTGGACAACTTATCTTCGTACCCATAACTGGCAGGAAGTTCAACGAAATGACAAAGCGGCAACTTGGGTACAACGCCAAGATAATGAAGAATTTGAGATATTGCTACCGCTGGATCGTGATTTGCGTGATTTCTCTATTCGTTTGAATGAAGTACTCAATACCTTGTCCATTTTTGAGCAACGTGCCCCAATAGCGGTGCTGACTGATTTAGAAACCGTTACTTCGGCAGATGTCATTCGTGTGTGCGTACAAGACAATAGCAATACCCTACCATTGGATGATGGTGTATTGTTGATGCAGCGTGCCAGAGATATGCTCTTAGCTGCGGCCTGTGCGACTGTTGATTCCCGTGCTTATTTTGCACCGCGAAAACACAATGAAGTGATAGATTATCTGCAACAAGTGCGTTTAGGACAAACCGATCAAGATAGCTATGTGGTCAGATTGATTTCCCCAGTCAATCCTCAACTCCACTATAATAATCAACTCAGCATGTTAAGCTTGGCCCCTCCTTTTGAACGGCGCGTCGTCCAAACCTTAATGCGGAGCCTTTCAGCCCTACAAAAAGCGGCCAAAACCGCGATTCACACTTGCGACTTTGCGCCTTTTCAGGCAGCGGTTCGTGAAGGTGTCAGTGCCAATTTATGCGAAGCCGTTATTGGCATGAGTGGTAGACAAAAAAAGCGTCATTTAGATATTAATGTCGCTTGGTCCTATGCGCGACCTACTGAAGAACCTATACCAAATCGTGTTTTCTTGCCTTTTGAGACGATGCACGTCATTGAAGAGGCAGGCCGTTTGTTTCGGGCCAGCACTCCCCAAGAAGACAAGTTGATCGAAGGCTTAGTGATTGCCTTGCACCGCGATAAAGAAACAACCACTGGTGTTGTGACGATTATGGCTTTTCTGGACGGCCGTCACCGTAAAGTGCGCGTAGAATTGGAAGAAAAAGACTATGAGAGTGCTATTCAAGCCCATAAAGAAAACAGAGTCGTTTCTTGTGAAGGCCAATTAGTCAGAGAAGGCCGTTCTGTTATCTTGAAACATCCTAGAAATTTTACATTAGAAGATGATGAGTAAGGCTACCATTTTTTATTAGAGTTACAATATAATTATAATTATGGACTGCAAACTTTAGTTTGCATCAAAAAACCAATAATAAATAACGCAAAAGACGCAAAAAAACGCAAAAGATTTTTAAGACTTCTTTAATCTCCTTTAGCGTCTTTAGCGTTTATTATTCTAATGGCTACCGACAGCGATCCTACCCTTCTCCTCAGCTTTCTAAACGGCTTTTGAACGCCATTTAAAGACTTTTTGAATCGGTAATCGAATGTCCATAACGTCATCAATGACTTCCATATCATTCATATTAAAATCTTTATAGCACAAGGGTTGTGAAAAAACGCGCACCACCTCTAAAGAGGGCATTGCCAACCAACACGATTTAACACCAAGTGCAAAAAACGCTTCCATTTTATTCAGTAATTCATTCAATGTTTGGCTAGGTGACAACACCTCTACTGCTAACTCAGGCATTTGGGTGACACGCACTTCATCACTACCCAGCTTATCATCAAAGGGCAGTGCTTCAGAATAAACACTGATGTCTGGTATCAATTCATCTTTCGCCTTCAGATCAAATTGACTCAAATTGATTGAGGTGGCATCTAAACTCAATTCAACAAAGGTTGTGAACCTTTCATCAGTGCCAAATAGCACGGTTAAACTGGTTTGTGTCATGCTATGTTTCTTTGAAGGCCTATCTCGCCTCTCCTCATCAAGAATGCCATTTTCAAATTCAATGACTTCGTTCATGGTATTCACTCTAATTATGTTGTAGGGTGGGGTAGCAAAAAAAGTTTGGCGCACAAAACTTTTGGCGCGAAACGTGTTTTTAAAGCCCACCATTCCCCTATTCCTCATTTAAGATAACACACATCGTAAAGGGCAATATCAATATCACAATCATAAGCCATTTGCAAAATCCATATAATTCCTAATTCAAAATTTTCAATAAACTCCCCCTTGCCAAGCGAGAACGACCTGACCTCTTTAAAAAATGATAGACCTGAATTTCATGATGTGGTATAAATGCGCGGGTCTGTTGCGAGCCTGTTCAAGAGGAAAATATAGATGTTAAAGAAATTGAACATCAAATGTACTCTATTTGAGACTTACCTTGTGATAGCCTTTGGTAGTATCATGCTCGCTCGCTCAAGGATGGACAGATTCACAGGTGTAATCACACATTGATTATTCAAATGCAGCCGCTTTTTGTAGGGTGAGTAACGGGCACCCATCATAATGGGCAATATCAATGTCACAATAAGATGCAATTTGCGAATTTGCGAAATTCGTCTAATTCGTAATTCAAAACTTTGAATGAAGCACCACCTGTGAAGCGAGAATGACCTGACCTGTTAAAAAACGATAGACCTGAATTTTATGATGTGGTATAAATGCGCGGGTCTATGGCGGGCGATTTTACACCAAAAATGTAGCTAAGTAGGTACGCATAAATCTTTTAACATTTATAAGGATTTTGTTAAAAAACTTTTGCGAGCCTACATATATTTATTTTTCCATGATTCTTAGGAGAACAGCGATGCATTTTTACCGACCCATCTTGGGGGCGTTGCTGATATTACTCAATATCATCAACTTACCCCATAATAAGCGCGGCCGGGAAAGGGCGAAAAAACGCCTGATCCCCCAAACCGCGTTAACGTTAACGTTATTACTTGGCGGCTTGTCTTACACAACCGCTGACACCCTCAACATGCCCCTGACTTTCGAGGCTTGGCAACACTATACCCTGTCTTCACAAGGGCATCAGGGCCAGTGGGAACACACCGCGGACGGGATCAGGCTTTATGGCTCAGAGTCTGGCCACGGCAATGGGATCATGTCGAAAGACCGTTTTGATTTCAGGGGAACTGAGACACTGATCAAATGGCAAGTTAATAGTTTTGAGCAATATAGCGCCTTATTGCCTCATCTCAAAAGTCTCACCGGAAGCGCGTTATTATCAGAGCGTTTTACCACCCACCACACAGAGCCCGGCGCAACGCTGATCTCTGACAAGACTTGGTATTACACCAAAATCACGGTCAACCGTGATAGCAGTTATACCGCGATCACCGCGCAGGATGACTATGATATCAATGGCGGATTCGTCATCCACAGTCAATTTGGCACCTTTAACGGGGCCCAAGATGGCTACGTGGCGATTTATTTAGCTGATAATGACGCAGGCCAGTTGGCCTACCTCACTTTGGGTGAAGTTAAAATCAAGCCAGATGTGACATTCTCTACCGAGAGGCCAATTGATTTTAACCAAGGGCAACGTTCGGCCACCGCTCGACAAGGTACTCGACAGGAGCCCAAGACAATTGAGTTTGATTATGAGGTCATTGTTTCATGGAAATACTACACAAAATCTCAGGTACCATTGCGTGTAACGGCTACGGAAAGTCAGTGTGATAGAACAGAAACCCCCTCACTGACTATTCCTTTTGAACAAGAAATCATCTTGAATCATTCTAACTATGGCGATTGTAGTATTGCAAGTACTCAATATCGCATAGAAGGGGGTGAGTGGACAACATTTACGAATGAACAAAGATTGCATTATGGAGGGAAATTAGACTTCCAAATCCAAGCTTCTGGAGTCTCTTCTTGTCAAACTACTTGTACTGTCACAACAATCGCGACATTTTTCAATTTGAGTAGTACACAAGAACCCCACCATTACACTGGTAAGAACTCTGTTAGTGACTCTATATTTTCTAATGTCACAGAATTAAGAAAAATTGATGTCGCAACACCGTATGATGGGGGCATCGTCAGAGAACTAAAATGTGATGACAATACCAATAATCCTGATGTTGCGTTTAAATGCGAACAAGTAGAAGGAAATGTTGTGATATCGGCTTATTACATCCGACCCGTGGCCCATTTTAATATATTACCCTTGTATGGGGTTGAGCCACTTACTGTCGAATTAAATGCTAGCGATTCCTATGCTGGAACAGGGACTATTAAGTCTTATGAGTGGACAAAATCTGGTGAAGAAAACACGATTTTACAGTCATATTCAACGCTAAGTTGGCCTTCTTTAAATGCAGGAAACCACGAATTTTGCCTTGTTGTGGTGAATGACAAGGTAGAACGAAGTGAAAAAGTGTGTAAAACACTGACGGTTGAGGCTTGCACCTACACTATTACTCGCAAAAATGATAATGATTTAGGCAGTAATAAGGACACTGGCAGCCTGACTGTCACAACGAATGGTACCCGTTGCCCTTGGAAAGCGCTGAGTCAAGAGAGTTGGTTGACTATCGACGCGGGGCCTCACACTGGCAAGCTTACCATCAACTATTCCGTGACTGATAATCCGAGTACAGCACGACGCTGTGGTAATCTGACAGTAGC
>JAYQWI020000220.1:0-18847 GCA_035871815.2 Candidatus Parabeggiatoa communis | reverse complement strand
GCTTCTGGCGAGGTTAATTTTGATGACAATGGTGATGTCCTAGCCCCCCTCGATATTGTGTGTTCTCAAGACGGTATAGCCGTCACGCAAGCCACTTTGATGCCCAACAACTTTGAAGTGGTCGGTGTTGCCGGAATGTTTTTTCATGGGATGGAAGAGATTATACATTACCAAGAAAGCGCACTCGGTAATCTCGTCGCTGATGTGATGTTGGAGGCGGCTAAAAGCGAGGGCGCGGTTGCGGCCTTGACGAATACGGGTATCCTGCGTACCAGCATCGGTGAAGGCGAGGTGACGCTTGCCGAATTGTTGATGACACTACCTTTAGGTAATACGCTGGTGGTTTTAGAGGTAACTGGCCGTGAGTTAGTGGCCGCCTTAGATCATGGTTTAACGCACGCTGGTGGTGAAACAACCGGCGCGTTTCCAAACATCGCCGGGATGCAAGTCAATTATTGTGACCATCAAGCGTGTTCGGATGCGTTGCTTGAAGGCGGGGTTGTCACCCGTCTCAGCATAGAGGGTGTGGCTATTGATATGGACAAGCGCTATCAAGTCGCTACTCATGATTTCTTGGCCAATGGGGGTGACGGCTTTATGATGTTGGAAAACGCCTGTCAACGTGGTAATTGCCGTAAAACCAAAACCCTGCTGGTGGATTTGGTTGCGGATGAATTTAGAAATGATTCGCCCGTAACGCGAAAGATCGAGCCACGGATAAACCCGATATCGCGTGTCAAATTAGGGGGGATTTTTCCTTTGAGGGGTTCTTGGTCTGAATTTGGAAAATCCTTTCTACAGTCGGCAAAACTGGCTATCAAGCATCTGGAAAAAGCGGGTTATCCCGTTACTCTGATCGTAGCAGACAGTAAAACCGATCCCACCGTTAGCGTGGAGGCGTCCCGTCCGTTGATTGAGACGTGGGACGTAGCTGCGCTTATTGGTTCCGCTACCAGTGGTGTGACTATTCCTATTGCGGAACAAGTCGCTATTCCCAACCAAGTGCCACAAATGGCCTACGCCGCAACCTCTCCTAAAATCACCGATTTGGAGGCTGATATTGGCAATGATTTTCTGTTCCGTACTGCGGTATCCGATACAACGCAAGGCCTTGTTTTAGCTTCAATGGCTTATGATGCCGGTTACCGACAAGTCTCAATACTCTATATTGATGATCCCTATGGTCGTGGTTTGATGGCTGTTTTCACGGAAAACTTTGAAAAGTTAGGAGGAAGCGTTGTTGCCTCGGTTCCACACGAAGACAAAACCACCAGCTATCAGAGCGAATTGTCCCAAGCTGCCCTGGGTGGAGAAGCTGAGGCCCTGATTGCCATCAGTTTCCCAGCACAGATTGGCGTTTATCTACCTCAAGCCCTTAAGAAGGGATTCTTTGACAAATTCCTGTTTGTGGATGCGAGTAAGTCAGAAAAATTGATTGAAGTGGTCGGGGCTGATGTATTAGAGGGCTTATGTGGTACTGGCCCCGGCGCGGCACAAACGGCTTCACTTTTGAATTTCAATGCCAGCTATGAAGCAGAATATGGTGAATCGGCATCAACCGCACCGTTTCTGCCTAACGCTTATGATGCCGTCATCATCGAAGCATTAGCAGCCGAAGCGGCTCAGGTGCAGAATGGCGGAATTACCCCAGTAGGCCTTCGTGATCAGTTGCGCGATGTTGCCGGGCCGCCCGGTGAAAAAATTAATGCCAGCATTGAAGATTTGAAACGGGCCTTTGAGCTTTTGCAAGCTGGCAAGCCGATTAATTACGAAGGTGCGTCTGGCAACGTTGATTTTGATGACAAGGGTGAAGTCATGGCACCGATTGAAATTTGGTGTTATGAAGGCGGCGAGATTGTCAGCAAAGATTTAGTGTCTCCAAATTCATCTCAATAAACCACGCTGCTTATATTTTTGGAGTCCAAGATTTATTTTCAGTGTTTTGGAGTTCAAGATTTATCTTGGGTGTTTTGGACTCCGAGCCTACCAAGATAAATCTTGGACTCCGAACTTGCCAAACAACGGATTACAAAAAAACAATGACTAAAAACTTTATTCAGCCAACAACATTAGTTGAAATACTCCGCCACCGAGCGCAAACTCAACCCAACCAGACGGCTTACACATTTCTCAAAGATGGCGAGACAGAAGAAGTTAGCCTGACTTATGCACAATTGGATCAACGTGTGCGTGCGATTGCTATAAAACTTCAAAGTCTAGTAACGCCTGGAGAACGTGCTTTATTACTGTATCCGGCAGGGCTTTCTTATGTCGAAGCCTTTTTTGGTTGCCTGTACGCAGGTGTCATAGCAGTGCCTACCTATCCACCACGGCGCAATCGTTCAGATAGTCGTCTTCAAACTATCGCGCAAAATGCACAAGCGAAAATTGTTCTCACTCAAAATGAAATTTTTTCCAACTTGACAGAACGCTTGACTTATACGCCTGAACTTAAGAATTTACATTGGTTGGTAACGGATAACCTGACAACTGATATTGCTGACACTTGGCAGACCCCTTCTATAGACAGTAACACGTTGGCTTTTCTTCAATATACGTCAGGCTCGACCGGTACGCCCAAGGGTGTGATGGTGAGTCATGGTAACTTGCTGTACAACGCAGAAATGTTCAGACTTGGATTCGGGAATACCGAGAACACGATTGGTGTCGGGTGGTTGCCGTTATTCCATGATATGGGACTGATTGGTAACGTATTGCAACCCTTGTATGTCGGCTGTTCCATTGTTCTCATGTCCCCGATGGCCTTTTTACAAAAGCCTTTTCGTTGGTTGCAAGCCATTTCTCACTATCGTGCGAGTTCCAGCGCAGGGCCAAATTTTGCATACAACTTATGTGTTCAGAAGATTACACCCGAGCAGCGAGCAAAACTTGATCTGAGTAGTTGGGAGGTGGCTGCCAACGGTGCAGAATCCATCCGTTCCGAGACGCTGGACAGATTTGCCGCCACTTTCAAAGCGTGTGGCTTTCGCCGAGAGGCCTTTTACCCCTGTTATGGCATGGCGGAAACAACATTATTCATTTCTGGCGGCCTGAAAACCGCGAAGCCAGTGGTTTATGAAGTTGAAAAAGCGGCCCTTGAACAACACCGGGTGGTGATAGCACCGAGTGGAGAGAATACCCAGAAAATCGTGGGTTGTGGTCAAACATGGTTAGATCAAAAAATTATAATTGTTGATCCAGAAACCTCCATCCCGTGTTCTGAGCAACAAGTAGGCGAAATTTGGGTGTCAGGCCAGAATGTGGCCATCGGTTATTGGAATCGGCCCGATGAAACGGAACAAACTTTCCATGCATATCTAGCCGATACCGGCGACGGGCCCTTTTTACGCACTGGTGATTTGGGATTTTTAAAAGAGGGTGAATTGTTTGTCACCGGTCGTCTCAAAGACCTGATCATTATTAGAGGCAGGAACTATTATCCACAAGACATTGAATTGAGTGTAGAAAAAAGCCATCCCGCATTGAATGCAGTGAGTTGTGCGGCATTTTCCGTCGAGAGAGAAGGTGAAGAACGGTTGGTGGTTGCCCAAGAAGTTGAACGCACCGCGCTCGGAAAATTAGATGTAGATGAGGTAGTACACGCCATCCGTCAAGCGGTATCGGAACAACATGAGTTACAAGTTTATGCCGTCTTGTTGCTTAAAACCGCGACTCTCCCAAAAACGTCCAGTGGCAAAATTCAACGGCGTGCGTGTCGGGCCGGCTTTTTGGATGGGACGCTTAAAACGGTGGCATCAAGGCAACAAGATATTTCTATCAAACCCGCTATGGCGTGCGTCGCCTCACAGAGCGGCACTTTGCACACACTGGAAACCATTCAAGCATGGTTACTGACTCAAATCTCCCAACAGTTGAAAATTGCGCCATCGGAAATAGACATTCGAGAACCCTTAGCCGGTTATGGTTTGGATTCAGTGACCGCGGTTAGACTGTCAGGAGAACTTGAAACCAGGTTAGGTCGTCAACTGTCTCCTACCTTGATTTATGATTATCCTAGCATTCAAGCACTTGCCCAGTATTTAGTCGAAGAACATCCGCATACTAGAACAGAAGTGCTTATGAAACCAGAAATGGCAACCGATGCTATCGCCATTATTGGTATGGGCTGCCGTTTCCCCGGGAGTGCGAAGAATCCAGATGCCTTTTGGCAATTGTTGCGCGACGGAGTCGATGCGATATCGGTCGTACCCGCCTCACGTTGGGATATCAAATCTTTCTATGATCCAAATCCGGGTACGCCCGGCAAAATGAACACACGCTGGGGTGGTTTTTTAGATGAAGTGGCCGCGTTTGACCCACAATTTTTTGGGATATCTCCCCGTGAAGCAGAAAGCATGGATCCCCAACAACGTTTATTGTTAGAAGTCAGTTGGGAGGCTTTGGAAAACGCCGGGCTTTCCGCAGAACAATTGGCGGGGAGTCAAACGGGTGTCTTTATTGGTATCAGCACCAATGATTATACCCGCTTGCAGACCGCGCATGGTAGCGGTGTTGATGCCTATTCTGGCACCGGCAACGCGCTGTGCATTGCGGCCAATCGTCTTTCCTATTTGTTAGACTTGCATGGCCCCAGCAAAGCGATAGATACCGCTTGCTCTTCATCCCTGATCGCGGTGCATGATGCTTGCCAAAGTTTGCGTCAACGGGAGTGCAACTTAGCGTTGGTGGGTGGGGTCAATTTGATCCTATCCCCTGATTTGACCATTATTTTTTCGGCTGCCCAAATGTTATCCCCCTCGGGACGTTGCAAAACCTTTGATGCCGATGCCAACGGTTATGTGCGCGGCGAAGGGTGTGGCATTGTCATACTCAAGCGCCTTGCCGATGCAGAACGCGATGGCGATAATATTTTAGCTATTGTCAAAGGCTCAGCTGTCAATCAAGATGGACGCAGCAATGGACTCACCGCCCCCAATGGCCCCGCACAACAAGCGGTTATCCGTCAAGCCTTAGCCAATGCAGGAGTATTAGCAAAAGAGATCAGTTACGTTGAGGCGCATGGCACTGGCACACCTTTAGGTGATCCCATTGAATTAAATGCGCTCAAAGACGTTTTGATGTCAGATCGTTCACAAGCGCTGTGTGTTGGATCGGTTAAAACCAATATTGGTCATTTAGAAGCCGCCGCCGGGATTGCGGGTTTAATCAAAGTGGTACTGGCTCTACAACATCAAGAAATTCCACCTCATTTGCATCTAAAAACACTGAACCCACATTTGGCGATAGCAGACACACCGCTATCAATTCCGACTGAACTAACACCCTGGTCAGGCGAACAAAAATTAGCGGGCGTGAGTTCTTTTGGATTTGGTGGCACTAATGCCCATGTTGTACTCTCTTCGGCACCCGTTTTATCCATCAAGGCGGCAGAAGTTGAACGTCCCAAGCATTTATTAACCCTGTCGGCCCAAAATGAACCCGCTTTGCAAGCTTTAGCAAACGCTTATGTTAGTTATTTTCAATCCCACCCTTTGTTCTCAATAGCCGATGTTTGTTTTACGGCGAATACTGGACGCTCACATTTTGCCCCTCGCCTTGCGGTGGTTGCTGACTCACCTGAACAATTTCAAGAGCAGTTGAAGGCTTTCGTGATTGATAGTGAAGTGGGTGGATTGATCAGTGGGCAAGTACAAAGTCGCAAACCACCGAAAATCGCCTTTTTATTCACCGGGCAAGGCTCGCAATATGTGGGCATGGGACGGCAACTTTACGAAACGCAGCCAAGTTTCCGACAAACACTTGAGCGTTGTGATGAGATTTTACAGCCTTATTTAGAAAAATCTCTACTTGAAATTATCTATGCTGATGACAATTTACAATTAAATGAAACAGCTTACACCCAACCCGCCCTATTTGCTTTGGAATATGCCTTAGCCAAATTATGGCAATCTTGGGGCATAGTCCCCGATGTCGTCATGGGGCATAGCGTCGGTGAATATGTGGCCGCTTGCATAGCTGGGGTTTTTAGCCTAGAAGATGGCCTGAAATTGATTGCGGCGCGGGGGCATTTAATGCAGACGCTTTGTGACAAAGGCGATATACTCGTGTTGTCGGTGGATGAGAGCAAAGCTGCCGAGATCATTGAGCCATTCGCGCAAGACGTGTCCATCGCGGCCATTAATGGTCCAGAAAATGTGGTCATTTCTGGAAAACCCCAATCCATAGAAACGATTATAACCACTTTGAGCGATGAGATTAAAAGCAAACGATTGCCCGTTTCTCATGCTTTTCACTCGGCTATGATGGAGCCCATGTTAGTTGAATTTGAGCGGGTAGCAACGAGTGTGAATTATGCTAAACCTTCGATCCCTTTATGTTCTAATGTCACTGGACAATTGGCAACCGATGAGATAGCAACGCCAGCCTATTGGGTTCATCATGTGCGCCAACCGGTGCGTTTTGCCGCGAGTATGGAGACACTTTATCAGCAAGGCTATGATGTTTTTGTAGAAATTGGACCAAAACCAAGCTTATTAGGGATGGCGCGTCAGTGCCTGCCTGACGATGTGGGTGTTTGGCTACCCAGTTTGCGTGAGGGACAGGATGATTGGCAGCAACTACTCCAAAGTTTGGGTGAATTGTATGTGCATGGTGTACCAATAAACTGGTTTGGTTTTGATAAGGATTATCCGCGCAGTCGTCTCCATTTGCCGACTTATCCCTTCCAAAGACAACGTTATTGGATTGAAGCAGCAGTACCCAATAAACTCAATTTCTTGAAAAAACTTGGGATCGATCACCCGTTACTTGGTCAAAGGCTATACTCGGCTCCTCTTAAAGGCCAAGAGATTATATTTGAGTCCAATTTGCAACCCAATCGCCCGGCTTTTCTAGCGCATCATCGCGTTTTTCAGACCACTATTTTTCCGGCTGCAGCTTACCTGGAAATGGCTTTGGCAGCAGGACGTAGTGTTTTCAAATCAGAACAGATTATTCTGGAAGACATCGTCATCCAACAGGCTTTGATTTTGTCAGATAATGAAGTCAAAACACTTCAGTTGATTTTGACCCAAGAAGACTCTTTAGCCGCCTATTCTTTTGAGATTTTTAGCCTTAAAACCGATGAAGAACCCGATTGGATGTGTCATGTATCGGGTAAGGTGTTAGTGGGGCAACCCGACTCCAGCCAGGTTGATTTAGCAGCACTACAGACACAATGCCCTGAAGAAATCTCTATTACTGACTACTATCAACAATATAGAGACGAGCGGGGAATTGATTATGGCCCCAGTTTCCAAGCCATTGAAAAACTCTGGCGGAACGACGGTGAGAGCATTGGCAGGATTCAATTACCAGAGGCCTTAGTTTTAGATGCCACCGATTTTTATCTACACCCGGTACTACTGGATGCCAGTTTCCAAGCGTTAGGGGCAGCATTTCCCGACGATGAAAGAAAAAAGACTTATATTCCAGTCAGTCTGGAACGTGTGCGCGTTTACCGTCAGCCTGACTTTGGCCTGTGGAGTGCTGTGGCAATCCGCCCCATCAATGATTCTAATCCACAATTTTTGACGGCTGATTTGCGCCTCTTGACAGATGATGGACACAAAATAGCAAGCGTCGAAGGTCTTAAACTTCAACAAGTGAGTCGTCAATCTTTGCTTGCTCTGACACAGTCTTGGCAGGATTGGCTTTATGAAATCGAATGGCAGCCCCAAGTGCGTCCAGAATTGCCACCAGATTATATGGAAGCCCCCGGGGAAACTTGGCTTATTTTGGCTGATAGTCAAGGAATTGGTCAGCAATTAGCGGCACTCGTCCGAGCCAAAGGTGATATTTGTATCCTCGTTTTTCAGGGCAAACTCTATGAACAAATTGCCGAGCAAACCTTTAGGATAAACACAGTCAATCCAGCCGATTTTCAGCACTTGCTAGTTGAAACGGTGGTGCCCACTCAACAACCATTGACTCATGTCGTACATTTGTGGAGCCTAGATGCAGTGGGTACAGACGCACTGACAGTCACAGACTTGGAAATGGCTCAGAGCAATGGTTGCGGCAGCACGTTATATTTAATACAAGCCATTGTCAAACAAGCATTTTCTAAACCGCCTTCCCTTTGGTTAGTGACCCAAGGTGCAGTGCCAATTCCCAATTCCCAATTCCTGATTCCCAACCTTGCTCAATCTCCGTTATGGGGCATGGGGAAAGTGATCGCTTTAGAGCATCCCGAACTAAACTGTGTGCGGGTGGATTTAGAGTCTGAAACCAAAAGTGAGGTCGGGGCGCAAGTGCTCTTGGACGAAATCGGCTCAAAAACGTCAGAAAACCAAATTGCCTTTCGTGATAACGCTCGTTATGTCGCAAGGTTAGTGCGTTACCATCAGCCAGAGTCGCAAAATGGGCTAGACATGCCTCACGCACCATCGTACCAACTACAAATAGCTAAGCGGGGAACGTTAGAAAACTTAAAACTAGAACCAACAACACGTCGTCAACCCAATGCGGGTGAAATAGAAATTCGGGTGCATGCCTCGGGTTTAAATTTTAGAGATGTTTTGAATGCACTGGATTTATATCCGGGTGATCCGGGGCTTTTGGGTGGTGAGTGTGCTGGTGAAATTACCCGCATTGGGGAAGGGGTGGAAGGTTTTGAAATAGGCGATCCGGTTATCGCCATTGTCCCGGGCAGCTTTAGTCAATATGTCACAATCAATGCGGCTATGGTAGCACCTAAACCCGAACAACTGAGCTTTGAAGAGGCAGCCACTCTCCCGGTGGTATTTTTAACGGCATACTACACGCTGCACCACCTCGCTAAAATATCGGCCGGTGATCGCGTATTAATCCATGCGGCTACGGGCGGTGTGGGGCAAGCCGCTATCCAACTGGCACAGCAAGCCGGGGCGGAAGTTTTTGGCACGGCCAGTCCTCACAAATGGCCCTTTCTCAAATCCCTCGGTGTGGAACAAATGATGAACTCACGAACGCTGGATTTTGCCGAACAAGTAATGGCAAGCACTTCGGGAGAGGGCGTAGATATTGTGCTTAACTCTTTGACGGGAGAAGGATTCATTCCCAAGAGTCTCTCGGTGCTGCGTAGCGGCGGCCGCTTTTTGGAAATTGCCAAGAGCGGTGTTTGGACACCCAGCCAAGTCGCGCAATTCCAACCGAATATTGCCTACTTTCTGGTTGATCTGGTACAAATATGTCAACAACAGCCGACTTTGATAAAGTCAATGCTACATGAACTGATGCGGCAATTTAAAGCCGGTCAGCTTAAGCCGTTACCGCGCAAGGTATTTCCCATCGTCGATGCGATCAGCGCGTTTCGTTATATGCAGCAAGCCAAACATATTGGCAAAATTGTCATGACACTGCCCACCGACACAATGGATAAATCGCGGTTATTCCGAACGGATAGCACTTATCTGATAACTGGCGGTTTGGGTAGTTTAGGATTACTGATAGCCAGTTGGATGGTGAAACAGGGGGCCAAACATCTTGTACTGGTAGGACGCAGTGGTGCTAACCCAAGTGTCAAGAGCCAATTAAAGGCCCTAGAGCAAGCCGGTGCTGAAGTCGTTGTCGCGAGGGCCGATGTATCCATCGCAACGCAAATCGCCCGAGTGTTGGCAGATATTGAACAATCGAAGCCACCTTTGCGAGGAATTATTCATGCCGCTGGTGTTTTGGATGACGGTGTTCTGTCTTCCCAAAACCAAGAACGTTTTGCACGGGTAATGGCACCCAAGGTACAAGGGGCTTGGCATCTACACACCTTAACCCAGCATAAGTCCCTTGATTTCTTGGTACTCTTTTCTTCAGCGGCTTCCCTACTTGGCTCAATCGCTCAAGCCAATTATGCTGCCGCAAATACGTTTCTGGATGCTTTAGCCTATTATCGTCATGCACAAGGCTTACCCGGTATGAGCATCAATTGGAGTGCTTGGTCAGAAATCGGCATGGCTGCCGAGCGCAAGGCTGATGAGCAAATGCAAAAGAAAGGCTTAGGGAGCATAGCCCCTCAGCAAGGATTGCAAATACTAGAGCAACTGTTTTTACAACCGGCTACCCAAGTTGGCGTCATACCTATTAACCGACAACAGTTGTTGCAAAAATTTCCGGCTGATCGTATAATGCTCCCCTTTTTCTCTGAGTTGACTGCCCAAGCACCATCACAGGCATCAGCTAAAGTCTTACAGCTACTACAACAATTGAAAACCGCAGCATCGCTGGATGAATATCGGGCACTTTTACCGACGTATCTGCAAGAGGAAGTGGCGGTTGTATTTAAACTGCCTATAAATCAAATAGATAACAGAAAAAACTTAACGAGTATGGGACTTGATTCACTGATGGCGGTTGAATTGAGAAACCGCTTAATGAACGAATTGAATGTCACTATACCAGTTGTCAAGTTTTTGGAAAATGCCAGTATTGAAGGTTTGGCAGAACTGGTTGCTGAACAACTTGCCATTGCCGTTTTTGAAGATCAACAACTGACTTATAATGAACAATTACCAACACCACTAGATGTTGATAATTGGTATCCCCAATTGCATAATCAACAAGAATGTTATATTTGGCATGAACAGGTGGAAAATAAAGCCTGTATGCAAATCTATTTTGCTGTTCGTGTCCGTTCACGGGTTGATGTGGCTGCCTTGCAAAACACTTTCCAAGCTCTGCTTGATCGACATGAGACATTACGGATAACTTACGCTCGGCATGGTGCAGATTTAGTGCAACAAGTACAAGCGGCTCAAACGGTTGATTTTGAAAAGTTTGATATGCAATCCCAATCTTGGGATAAAATAACAAAAGCCGTATCCAGATCGGCCAAACAGCTTTTTGATCTCGAACATGGCCCTATGTTGCGTGGTCATTTATTCAGTCGGACAGAGGATGATCATGTGTTGTTGTTTGTCACCCACCATATCGCGATGGATGCTATCTCCTTTAGTATTTTAATCAATGAATTCTGGCCACTTTATCAGGCTTATAAGAATGGTACAGAAAACCATTTAGTGCCGGTTAATAGTTCCTTTATTGATTACGTTCGTTGGCAAACTGAGAGGTTATATGGCACTGAAGGGGAACAGTTATGGCAATATTGGCGGGAACAGTTGGCTGGTGAATTACCTCGCTTAAATTTGCCAACTGATCATCCTCGCCCATCAGTTGAACGTCACTACGGTACCTGTTACTCTATTCAATTTGAGGCCCAACTTACCCAACAACTACGCCAACTGGCTCAGGCTGGGGGAGGTTCACTTAATATGGTACTCATGGCCGCTTTCCAAACTTTACTCCACCATTACACGGGGAAAAATGATATTTTAGTGGCTATGCATATGGCCAATCGGACACAACCAAAATTTGCCAAAACAGTGGGTTACCTAGCTGACATGGTAGCCATCCGCGCCAAAATATTGGCCAATATGACCTTTGGGAAACTATTTCAGCAAGTGCAACGCACGATTTTAGCAGCTATAGATCATCAAGGATATCCTCTTAAATTGTTAGCTGAGCGATTACAGTTACCACAAGAACCAAGCCGTCCTGTAATTCCTGTATGGTTTACGATGCTGCCCCAACGCTTATTCCAAGATGCTAGTTTATTGCTACATCCTGATGCAAAACCCATAGAACTGGGCGGATTGTTGTTAGAACCTATCGGCACAATTCTACCGCACGGGCTAGACTGGCTAGGTATCTGGCACGAATTAGAGCTGAATCTTATAGAAGGGAAAGAAATTGTGTTCGGTACGCTGGTTTATAATACTGATTTGTTTGAAGAGGCAACTATTGCGCGAATGGTTGTTCAATTTAAGAACTTGTTAGAAGTGATCGTCGCAGACCCAGAACAAACCATTTCAGAACTGTCACCGGATTAAAAGGTAGTATTGTTATTATGAATCAAGAAAAATTTCTACATGGGCGGTCCGCCATAGTAACAGGTGGTGCTACGGGAATGGGCCGAGCCATTGCCTTGGCTTTGACAACGGCAGGTGCCAAGGTGGCAATTGGTTCCCGTTCTGCCGCGATTAATGTATGTCAAGATGAATTTGAAGCACTGGGTGGACAAGTTTTAGCCCTGAATGTTGATATTTGCGTCACCGCTGAAGTGGCGCAATTTTACCATACCGTGGTTGAAACCTTTGGTAAGGTAGATATTTTGGTTAACGCAGCCGGCATCTTTCCAGAACATACCTTATGCAATCATCCTGATGATTTATGGCATCAGATTATTGATGTAAATATCAACGGGGTTTATCGAACAATTAAACTTTGTTTACCAGAAATGATTAGCCATAAATGGGGGCGCATTATCAACATTGCTTCTACTGCTGCTTCAATTGGCTCCGCTACATATCCAGCTTATTGCGCTTCCAAGGCGGCTGTTGTGGGATTAACTCGTTGTGTCGCTTTAGAAGGGGCACCATACAGCGTCACTTGTAACGCTATTAGTCCTGGTTGGGTTGAAACCGACACTGCTAAACGGATGATTGAACAAACGGCTAAAGTTAAAGGTCGCAACCTGACTGATTCTATGGCTGAAATTATCCAAGCAAACCCACAACAACGGATGATACAGCCTACCGAAATTGCTCATCTGGCTGTTTTCTTGTGCCGGGAAGAATCCATCGGTCTCACTATGCAAGATATTACCGTATCCGCAGGTTCTATCTGGTAATGTCATGGTAAAGAGAGTACCAAAAACCATCGAACATATTGAAAAACAACTTTATGAATAATAGTCCATGTATTGAACTATCTAGTGCTGAACAGCATAAAATTTTGATAGAGTGGAATAATACCCAAATAGATTATCCTAAGGATAAGTGTATTCATCAGCTATTTGAAGAGGCGGTAGAACGTGTCCCAGATGCGGTGGCAGTAGTGTTTAAAGATCAACAAATGACTTATCGGCAGTTGAATTGTAAAGCCAACCAACTGGCACATTACTTACAAACACTTGGCGTTAAGCCAGAGACGCTAGTGGGCATATGTGTAGAGCGATCCTTAGAAATGGTTATAGGACTCTTGAGCATTTTGAAAGCGGGTGGCACTTATGTACCGTTAGATCCGACCTATCCTAAAGAACGCATTGCCTTCATGTTAGCCGATAGCCAAGTACCCGTTTTATTGACTCAGGAAAAATTAGTTGAAAAACTGCCCGAACACACAACCCAGTTTGTCTGTTTGGAAATTGACTTGGAAAATCTGTCAGTTTCAAATCCCATAAGTGGTGTCAAATCAGAAAATTTGGCTTATATGATTTATACATCGGGTTCCACCGGCAAACCCAAGGGCGTTCAAATCACTCACCAGTCGGTGGTCAATTTCTTAATATCTATGAGCCAGCGGCCAGGTTTGACAGAACAAGATAGACTGTTAGCAGTCACAACAATCTCTTTTGATATTGCTGGGCTAGAACTTTACTTACCACTCAGTGTGGGAGCTCAAGTGGTGTTAACCAGTAGAGAAGAGACCTTTTCTGGATCCTTGTTGGGAAAACTTATCAAAGAGTCAGGCACAACAGTCATGCAAGCCACTCCTAGTACTTTGGAGTTGCTTTTAGCATCAGGGTGTGAAAATTGCCAGGGGCTGAAAATTCTTTGTGGTGGCGAAGCTTTGTCTCAAGCACTGGCTAATAAACTCCTAGCAAAAGGAGTCCATCTTTGGAATATGTATGGGCCAACCGAAGCGACTATTTGGGCAACAATCCATGAAGTTGGCAAAGGGCAACGCACCCCTGAAAGTACAGAAGATGTGATTCATATTCCCAAAGATCGGCCAGAATCAATAGGCACACCTATTGCTAATACGCAAGTTTATATTCTAGATGCCCATCTACAAACCGTTCCCATTGGTGCGACAGGAGAATTGCATATTGGCGGGGTAGGTTTGGCTCGTGGTTATCATAACCATCCAGAATTGACTAGGGAGCGATTTGTTCCTAATCCTTTTGGAACATGCCTACTTTATAAAACGGGGGATATTGCTCGTTACTTGCCTAATGGTCACCTTGAATTTCTTGGTCGCATTGACCATCAGGTCAAGATTCGTGGCTTCCGAATTGAACTGGGCGAAATTGAGACCGTGCTGAACCAACACTCAGAGGTACAGCAAAGCATCGTAGTCGCTAGGGAAAAATCATTCAATAACAAGTGCTTAGTAGCATACATCATTCCTGCTTTTCCATCCGAACATACGGATCCCCAGCACTTGAAAACAGAGCCCTACCAAGAGCAAATCAAGCAATGGCAGACCATTTGGGATGACGCTTATAGAAAGCCAGCCGAAGAAAACGAATCAACCTTCCATATTGGTGGTTGGAACGATAGTTATACAAATGCGCCACTTCCATCAAAACAGGTACGGGAATGGGTTGATAATACTGTGGAAAGGATTCTTTCCTTGCAACCCAAGCGGGTGCTGGAAATAGGATGTGGTACCGGTTTACTGTTGTTTCGTCTTGCTTCCTCTTGTTCTCATTACTGTGGTACGGACGTTTCTACTGAGGCCATACATTATATTCGGCAACAATTGAAACATTACCAAGATTGGTCAGTTACGTTGCAGTACTGTGCAGCCGATGCTTTAGATAATATAGAGACTAAACAACCATTCGATACTGTGGTAATTAATTCAGTCATTCAATATTTTCCTAACATTGATTACCTTGTACATGTATTAAAGGGTGTCGTCAAGAGGGTGCAACCGGGTGGCTGCATTTTTGTTGGGGATGTTTTGCACTACCCATTATTAAAAACTTTCCATACCTCAGTGCAACTTTTTCAAGCCAGCGATTCTCTCTCCATAGTTGCGCTACAACAGCGCATCAATGAACGCAGGAGCAAAGAAAGAAGACTGCTGATTGATCCGGATTTCTTTATGGCTCTTCAACAACATATTCCTGAAATCAGTCATGTGGAAATTCAGTTAAAGCGGGGACGTTCTCCTAATGAACTGACTCGGTTTCGCTACGATGTGATCATCCATCTGGAAAAAAATAGCTCTCTACCAGTAGCTCAACCATTATGGCTAGACTGGCAAAAAGATAATCTGACCTTATCTGCAATTTATCAACAACTGAAAGAAACGAAGCCAGAAATACTTGGTATTACCCGTATCCCCAATGCTAGAATTTGGGGAGATGTTCAAGCGATGACCTTGCTGGCGAGTCCTGATTGTCCGCATACAGTAGGTGAATTGCGTGAAAGAATCCAAGTGGCAGGTATAGAACCTGATGAATTGTGGTCATTAGGGGCGGATACTCTTTATGCTGTTAACACAAACTGGTCAGAAGATGGTACCGAGGGTTACTATGATGCCCTGTTTCAGCGACAAGGCTCAAAAAGTGTGATAGACATAATGATATCTTCGGAAAATGCAGATTGGAATGCTTATGCCAACAATCCAATGCAAGAAAAAGAATCGCTGATATCCAAGTTACGCAACTTTTTGAAGAAAAAACTGCCTGATTACATGATTCCAGCAGCCTTTGTTGTCTTGGATACCCTACCCCTGACACCCAGTGGTAAGGTGGATCGACAAGCATTACCTGAGCCCACTCAAAAAAGACCCGTTTTGTCTGAGCCATTTGTTGCTGCCACTACTGCCACTGAAAAACAACTGGTTGATATTTGGGCTCATGTTCTAAACATTCACCCAATTGGCATTTACGACAATTTTTTTGATTTAGGTGGAAATTCTTTATTAATTAATAATTTACTTTCTAAAATTCAAGATGTTTTCCAAGCTGATTTACATATCCGTCACTTGTTTGAACATTCTACCATAGCAAGTATGGCTCAAACTATTGATACATATCGCCATCTTGAAGGTGGGATTGCCACTGTTGAAGCTATGACTGTCACCGAGTTACAAGCTGATGTCATTCTAGAACCTTCTATCCGCTGTTTAGTCAACGAGACAAAAACATTTATATCGACACCAACTGCTATTTTTTTGACGGGGGCAACCGGATTTTTAGGTGCTTTTTTACTTGATGAACTTCTTGAACAAACCCAAGCAAACATTTATTGTCTAGTCCGTGACTGCAACACCATTGCCGAAGGTAAACAAAAAATCCACAAGAACCTTGAACGTTATTTACTGAAAAACGATGAACGTTTCAACCCCAGAATTATCCCAGTGAATGGTGACTTATCTCAACCACTGTTAGGACTGGACGAACAACAGTTTTATCGTTTAGCAAGTAAAGTGGATGTTATTTATCATGTTGCTGCCTTTGTGAATGTACTTTACCCATACGTGGCTATGCGAGCCACCAATATTCAAGGAACTCATGAAATTTTGAGGTTAGCCAGTCAAATAAAACTCAAACCAGTCCATTACATTTCAACAACTGGGATATTTGAATCAGCAGGCTATTGTTACCGGCGGAAAAAGAAAATAAAAGAACAAGATAACCTCAATAATTGTAAAGTAGTTTATGGTGGTTATGCTCAAAGTAAATGGGTGGCTGAAAAAATAGTTCACCTTGCCCAATCACGAGGTATTCCTGTGGCTATTTACCGTCCTGGCATGGTAAGTGGTCACAGTCAAACTGGTGTCTCTAACACCGATGATATACTATGCCGCTTGCTAAAACACTTTATCCAGCAAGGTAAAGCGCCCGATTTTGATATGACAATAGATATGACCCCTGTAGACTATGTGAGCCGTGCCATTGTCCATTTATCAAAGCAGAAAGAATCTCTCGGAAAGATTTTTCATTTGGTTAATTCTCAACCTTTACACTTGAGCCAATTGCTCAAGGAAATCCAATTCCTTGGCTATTCCCTTGTGCAAATAGAACGTAATCAATGGAAATCCGAACTTAGTCAATTGGCTAGGAATTCCCAAAACAATGTTTTGGGAGCAATGTTACCTCTTTTAACAGAAATAGTCCCAAATACCCAGCTAACTTATCTGGAAATATCCTCTATCGGGATGTTATTTGACTGTGAAAATACGATCAAGGGATTGGCGAATACCTCCATTACCTGTCCACCTGCAAACACAAAATTGCTGGATACCTACTTTTCCTATTTTGCTCGTAGTGGTTTTCTGAGTTGAAAATAAATAATGCTGGGCTGTAGTTAAATAGAGGCATTTTTATCCGGCATTTTATAGGAAATAGGGGACAAACCACATTTTTTGCGCCTTTTAGGGGGGGAAGAATTTATGAACATGTGTAGTAGTTCACTAATATCGGTAATCCCTACAAACCAATAGAGGTGTTCAAACCTTGGGAATTGGAAATTGGGGGCATGGTTTAAAAACCACGCAAAAAACTCAGGGAATGGGCTAAAAAAAACTTAACTTTTTTTTTGAGAGTTTTGCAACAGGCTCAAATAACAGTACTTTTTCACTCACAGTACAGATATTCCGTGAGATTGAGCTGACAACGCGAAGGTTAAATTTTTATTGATATCAACCATTTTTTAGACTATACTCAGCAATTGCAATCTTTCGGATTTTTGAGCTAAGGAATCGCGCAAAAATAAATTGTACAACTTTATTTTAACAGATTAGGACAAATTTTATAATTCCATTCACCATGGAATTTATTTTTTGTGATACACACAGCTGCAAGTTCTTCATCACTGACTTTAATACCGGTGGCATAAGATGATTCATCCAATTCAGAATTGATAGTCAATCCGGTTGCGGTTGTTGTTGAACCAATCAAATTGACTATGACTTCACGACTGGTTAATGGACGGCCACGCCAATTTTCAGTTATATGACAAAACATTCGATGCTCAATTTTGTTCCAATCTCTTGTACCAGGTGGGTAATGGCATACCGATATTTTTAGTCCAATTTCGTTCGCCAATTTTTGTAAGGCAACTTTCCACAATCGAACTCTTACACCATTACTGCCACCACTGTCGGCAGTAATTAGTAATTCTGTTGCATTTGAATAAACGGCTTTACCCATAATGATCCACCAACGTTTTATAGAGGCCGTTGCAAAATCAGCCGTATCATGATCTATACCAACTGAAACCCATCCTTCGTTACGTGTTTGATCATAAACTCCATATGGTATTCCCTTACCTAATTCTTTTTCTTTCAAATCATATGTTTTTGTTTTTATCGGATTTCCTGATTGATTCCATTCGGTTCCTTTATTTGAATAGTTTCCGATGTTTTCCTTTTGCATCAATTGAAATGACCGGCTGTTTCCGCTTTTGAAATTTCTTGACTTCCTTGTTGATAAACTCAAATTGTGCTTTACGTGAGGGATGTTGTTTACCTTCTTCCTTTTTACGGTTAGATTGTAGGCTATAGTTGAGTTCATGCAATAAACTAGCTACTGTTCGAGCAGATATGTCATAACCTTGTTCTTTCAATTCACAAGCCAGTTTCTTCGTACTCTTACAAGGTAACGAAAAGGGTGACATTGGATCACCACGAGTTGAAGAATCAACAAGTTTTTCAAGGTCTGATAAAATATTAGGATATTTTGTAGATAGCTTTTTTCGCCCACCACCTGAATGACGTATATTAGACATGACATCGGCAGATTGATCTGACAATTCGGCAATTCCGGCTGTAATCGTGCTTCTAGATAAACCAGTTGCACGAGAAACCATTGAAATACCACTGTAGCCAAGTGTTTTAGCTTCAATAGCAGCCCAACGTCTTCGTAACATCTCATTCATTATTGGATTTAAAGCCATGAATTTTTCTTGTAAAATTTGCTCTTTTTTGTCATTTTTTTTCATGCAAATAGTGTACAGAATACCTATAAAGATGTCCAAGTTATTTTTGCGCTATTCCTTATTGATTTTTAATACCCGCTTTGTGCGGGCTATCTTTTATCCCATACTATTTTATAGACTTTAAAAATGAAAAAAAA
>JAYQWI020000219.1:0-3667 GCA_035871815.2 Candidatus Parabeggiatoa communis | reverse complement strand
GCATCAGAAATCACCGTGCCATCCATACGCTTTTGCCCCCCTATCGTACCTAGCATTAATGGCCCGGTATGGATTCCAATTCCAATTTTCAAAGTGGGTAAACCAGCTCTCTGCAAAATCTGATTATATTTAACCAGCGTTTTTAACATAGTAATAGCAGCACTGATAGCATCATCCGCAGAGTATGGAAATACAGCCATTATAGCATCACCAATGTATTTATCAATAATGCCTTGGTATTGAATAATAATTGGCTCCATTTGCCCAAAGTAATTATTGATAAAATCAAAATTATCCTGTGGGGTCATTTGCTCTGAAATGGAGGTAAATCCTCGAATATCAGCAAAAAAAATCGTCATTTCGGTTTCAATTTGATCCCCTAAATTAATATCAATAATACTTTGTTTACCCAATAAGCTTAAAAAGGCATGAGGCACAAATCTCTCATAAGCTTTATTTAATTGAAATAACTTCTCTTTTTGAGCTTCCGCTAGTTTTTGCGTAAGCTGTTCTAATTTTATATTTTGACTGTGTAACGCTTGATTCTGTTTTTCAAGCTGTTCTAGGGCATTTTCTTTTGCCGCAAGTGCCTTTTTAAGTTCTTCCTTGGTTGCTTGCAGTTCTAAATGTGTATTGATGCGGGTGATGAGTTCACTTTTATTGAAAGGTTTCGTGACATAATCAACAGCCCCCAGTTCAAGCCCAGTAATCACGTCCTATTTTTCCGTTTTGGCGGTCAGAAAAATAATTGGAATATTAGCCAAGGTTGCGTTTTGTCTTAAGCGGCGGCACACTTCAAACCCATCCATATCAGGCATCATAATATCCAGCAAAATGAGTTCGGGATGTTTTTCTTTTAGGTAAGTAAAAGCCTCAATGCCACTGGTGGCAAAGCCAGGAAGATAGCCATTTTCAGCCATAATACTACCCAGAACACCTAAATTAGTTGGGTTATCATCCACAATTAAAATAGTTGGTTTTTTCTTCATTATTCTCTAAATACCTTCATTAAAGGTAGGGTTAGCGAAGCGTAACCCGACACCTATAAATACCTTCGTTAAATTTGGAAGCGTTATTTTTCATCAATGCTTAATGGCTTGAGCAAAACAGGCAATTCTTTAAGTGCCTTTTGAATAGAGGCTATCTCAAAAGTTTGGGTGTTTTCTAGCAGTGCTTCTCCATAATGGATGAAAACAGGGAGATTATATTCATTTCCTAGTTTTATCATCTTTTCGGCTAATTCAGCAACGATATCCATTTCCATTACAACATTGCCCTTTTCCCAAACGGGTATCACTTCTTGTTGAATTTTGTTTTTTAATTCAGGAAGATTGGCAATAGTGGCTGGATTCAAGGAGCTATCAACTGCCGGGATCGCAACTTGAGGGGCAGCAGTTTTCGTCGTCGTATATTTAAGATAACGCGATAATTCGTGGAGGAGTTCCGAAAGAATGACGGGTTTGGCTAAACAACTTTCAAAACCATGCGCTTTCATTTTAGCCTGTTCGTTCAAGGCAACGGAGGCGGTTAGCGCAATAATTGGAATATTGGCCGTGTTTGGGTTATTTTTTAAATGCTCGGTGGCTTCATAACCATTCATTTTTGGCATCCGGATATCCATTAAAATGAGAGCAGGATGATATTCTTCGACAAATAATAAGGCCTCTTGTCCATTTGCCGCACTGATAACCTCTAAATTGACGGAGGTTAAATATTCTTCAATCAAATAACAATTAAATTCAAGGTCATCAACCACTAAAATGGGCACTTTTTCAAAGGTGATATTGTTAGCATCAAACGTGTTATCTGTCTTGACCGTCTGTTCGGTTACCGCCGTTTTAACTTTATGCAAAGCGATTTCAAAACGACTGCCTTTGCCGGGGCTACTTGTGAGCGAAATTTGACCGTTCATCATTTCGACTAAACGCTTGGTAATCGTAAGCCCCAATCCCGTTCCACCATATTGACGGGTGCTTTGTCCATCTTGTTGATGGAACGATTCAAAAATAAGGGTTTGTTGCTCGGCTGGAATGCCAATGCCACTATCTTCTACTGCCAGGGTTAAATCAATGTAATTTTCCTCAGTGTCTATCTTATTAGCACAAAGTTTGACGTAGCCACTGTTTGTAAATTTTATAGCATTACCCATTAAATTTAACAACACCTGCCGCAAGCGAGTTTCATCTAAAAATAAACTCGGTGGTAAGGTTTCATCAATCTCCATGATGAATTCAATATTTTTTTCAGCTATCTTGAGACTGAAAACCTGTTGTAACGCGGTGAAAATCCCCTGGAGGTTTACTTCTTCATACTGAATCTCTAATCGTCCAGCCTCAATCTTGGATAAATCCAGGATGTCATCAATTAAAGTCAACAGACTTTTAGCCGCCGTTTGAATGGAATTAAGATAATTTGTTTGTTGCTTATCTGTAATCTTTGAAGCGAGGATATCGCTGAAACCAATGATCGCATTCATGGGAGTCCTGATTTCATGGCTCATGTTAGCGAGAAATTCACTTTTAGCCCGATTAGCGGTTTCAGCTTTATCTTTAGCTTGTTTTAAAGCCTGCTCAGCTATTTTGAGCGTATTTAAATCCTGGTAAGATTTTAAGGCGAGACGTATCGTCGTATAAAGCTTCTGTGAAGTCAGTTCAGTCTTATCCTTATAATCATTAATGTCATAGTGTTCCACAACCGTATTTTCTGGCGCAAGCCCCGGTTGTCCAGTGCGAATAATGAGCCTGATGAGAGAATTATGAAGTTCATTTCTGATGAAATCCACTAATTTTAGTCCCGCATCATCCGTTTCCATCACAATATCAATAAGGGCTACCGCTATATCCGATTCAGCAACCAAAATCTCTTGGGCTTCTTGACCAGACATGGCTTGTAATATTTGTAATGGTTTCCCGGCAAAATTTAAGTTTTGGAAAACGGCACGAGTGACAATATGAATATCAGATTCATCATCCACAACGAGTATTTTCCAAGGGGAAACCTGAGACTTTTCGATGGCGTTGTCTTTTTTCTTTTTAACGAGTTTCATTTCAGTTATCAGTTATCAGTTATCAGTTACCCGTTCTAGCATTTTGAAATAATGTCTGTTGAAGCTCGTTTATATTTGACATTTTTTGTGACATTTTTTCTAATAGATTCATTCAGATAAATTTTGGCTTTGGGACAAATATACTTAGCATCGTCATATAATAGCGATCTATTGAATTTTATAGCCAACAGCTAAAGCAGTTGTCTGAAAGCGAAAGTCACCTAAAGGTGACTAACCACTTCATTTTTTTTCAAAATGCAAAAGCTTATAACGGTGGACAGTATAGTATTTTTTAAAATTATTTTATCATATTTGGATTTCTATTTTTTTCATAGACTTATCTAAAATCATCGGATTAGGCTATTTCTGGAAAAAAATATACCATTCAAATTATCCAATCGCATCCTTTACTAATATGCAACCACTACATTCATTACAACTCAAAGGTTCACTGACACGCACCACGCTCATCAAAATGGGCCTCCGAATCGCCGTTGTCATTATTGCCGTCACATTAGTCAGTTATTGGCATGTCATGTCCAATTTAGAATTACAAGTAATTGAACAACTTGATAAATACATTACCGAACGCGGGCAACGAGAAAGTAATTTGTTCAAACT
>JAYQWI020000218.1:0-6065 GCA_035871815.2 Candidatus Parabeggiatoa communis | reverse complement strand
TTCCAGGCTAAAGTTTTTGCGCGCAAAAACGTGTTGAAGGCTGAAAGCGTGGAAATCAATTATCAATGAACAGTGATAACAAAATTTTCCGAAATTTGAGTGTGGCGAACAAGCCACAATGCGTCTGTTCGCGAACCATAGTTTTACGCAGTCTTTCACTGCTGAAAAGTTTGATAACTCATCACAGGTTATTGTTCACTGATTATAATTGATAAAACGCTGATTTTAACTCATTAATTGAACTGATTGATGTTGTTATTAAGGTGAGCAGTAGCATCACAATAAGAACTAAAATCAGCATATCTTTAAATAAAACTGATAACTGATAACTGATAACTGATAACTGATAACTGATAACTGATAACTGATAACTGATAACTGATAACTGATCACGACGTGCCAAGTCTTAAAATAGTGGCATGAGAACAATTGACGGTATGATGTGAGGTTAACACGGCCATACCGCCACCTTTTGTATAAGTATTCAGCCATTCTTCAACCATAGCAATGGCCGTCTTATCTAGGGCTGTAAAAGGTTCATCAAGTATCCATAATTGTGCATCATTAATTAACAATCGTGCTAAAGCAACGCGACGCTGTTGACCAGCAGACAAGGTGCGCGTTGGGACATCTTCAAAACCGTATAAACCCACTTGTGAAAGCGCGTCAGCCAAATCAACTGCCGTTGGACTCACCGCTAACGCTCGCGACATCGCTAAATTTTCTAAGGGAGTCAACTCCGCTTTCACACCCTGCGTGTGTCCAATATACGTCAATGTTGCCCCATAATCAGATCGAATGGTTTGAATATCCTGATTGTTCCAATATACTATACCCTCTGTGGGTAAGGTTAAACCACATAAAATACGTAAAAGGCTGGTTTTGCCACTCCCATTAGGGCCTTCTATTTGGAGCAGTTGTCCGGCTGATAGGCTAAAATTCAAATCCTCAAATAACACCCTATCATCGCGGATACATTGCAAATGCTCAACAGCCAAACAATAAGTCGAGTCACAAAAATTATTTAACACCGATTAACCTTTAAAAATATTTATAAATATCAATTACCTAACGGCCTTCCATTAAGCCGCACAAAATGACCGCTAATTCTGCTCATTTAAAAAAAAACATGATAGCACATTAGAATATCGTTCAATTATCAATTTCATGTAAAAGTTTTTGCTTACAAAAACTGTATTTAGCGTAGCTGAATGTGAAAAACAATTATCCGTTCTCAGCGTTCAATTATCAGTTATCACATCAACCTATTGATATGATTAATATTTACGGATGTTTTAGGCCACCGATTTATCTAATAAACTCTATCAACTCTGACCACTTTTAAACTCTTTTTAGCCCTAACTAGCAAGGAACTTGCAAAACGTCAAAATGGGCTTTGGAAACTGAGAACTGTATTTAAAATCAGTTTTGCAAGAGGCTCTTGGTTTAAAATAGGAAACTTTATGAATATCACAGATTTACTCGGTTTTGGTGCTGCAAATGGTGTTTCTGACTTTCATATTTCAGCTGGCGTTCCCCCCATGGTGCGCGTCAGTGGGGATATGCGGCGGGTTGATGTTCCCCCCCTCGATCATACTCAAGTGCGTGACATGATTTACGACGTGATGAACGATAAGCAACGCAAAGAGTATGAGAAATACCTCGAATGCGATTTTTCGTTTTCCATACCCGGTGTCGCACGATTTCGCGTCAATGCCTACGTCCAACATCGTGGAGCCGGCGCGGTTATTCGTACTATTCCCGCCAAGATTTTAAGTTTAGAACAACTCAATGCGCCCGCTATTTTCAAAAAATTCGCCATGACGCACAAGGGCATTGTCACCGTCACAGGCGGTACCGGTTCAGGTAAATCGACCACGCTGGCCGCGATGATGAATTACCGCAATGAAACAGAATTTGGACACATTCTCACCATTGAGGATCCCATTGAATTTGTTCATGACTGCAAACGTTGTCTCATTACGCAACGTGAAGTCAAACGTGATACCCTCAGTTTTGATAACGCCTTGAGATCCGCCTTACGTCAAGATCCAAACGTCATTCTCGTCGGAGAATTGCGTGACTTAGAAACCATTCGCTTAGCACTCTCAGCTTCAGAAACAGGACACGTCGTCTTTGGCACCTTGCACACGAACTCCGCCGCAAAAACCATCGACCGTATCGTTGAAGTTTTCCCCACCGCTGAAAAACCCACAGTGCGTACCATGCTATCAGAATCCATACAATCGGTTATTTCACAAAGTTTATTGAAAAAAATCGGCGGCGGGCGCGTCGCAGTTCACGAGATTCTCGTTGGCACGGGAGCCATTCGTAACTTAATTCGTGAAAACAAAGTGGCCCAAATGTACTCATCCATGCAAACCGGACAACGATATGGGATGCAAACCTTAGATCAACAACTTGAAATTCTCGTTCAAAAGAAAATCGTCACCAAAGAACATGCGCGTGAACACGCACTGAATAAAGATAAATTTGCCTAATTTTTTGAACGGTTTATTTTGCCACGGAAAAACACGGAAAAACACGGAAAAATTCATTCCGTGCATTGAAGTGTCATTCCGTGGCTTTTAATCATCCCAATTCTCATGAACAATCAACAAGAGGAACAACAAGATGGAAAGAGATGAAGCCATGAGCTTTATGATCAAATTGCTCAAATTGATGACCAAAGAAGGTGGTTCTGACTTATTTATCACAGCCGGCTTTCCCCCCGCCATGAAGGCAAAAGGCAAAATGGTTCCCATGACAAAAAAGCCTTTAACAGCGGGCGACTCAATGGCACTCACACAGTGCATTATGAATGATAAGCAACTCAAAGAGTATGAAGAAACCAAAGAATGTAACTTTGCCATTCATCCCCCCGGCCTCAGTCGCTTTCGTGTCAACGCCTTTATCCAACAAGGGTGTCAAGGTGTCATCATGCGTATCATTCAAGCTGAAGTGCCTGATTTTGAAAAACTCAGCCTGCCTCCCGTACTCAAAGAAGTCATCATGGCAAAAAATGGCCTCATCATCATGGTAGGCGGCACAGGTTCAGGTAAATCCACCACCATGGCCGCGCTGATAGATTACCGCAATCGCCACACTTACGGCCATATCATTACCATCGAAGATCCCATTGAATATGTGCATCCACATAAAAACTGCGTCATCATGCAACGCGAAGTGGGCGTAGATACCGATAGTTGGGAAGCCGCTTTGCACAACACCTTACGCCAAGCCCCGGATGTTATTCTACTCGGTGAAATTCGTGATGCCGAAATCATGAACTTTGGGATGGAATTTGCACAAACAGGCCATTTAGCCATGGGCACCTTGCACGCTAATAATGCTAACCAAGCGATTGATCGTATTGTCGGGTTTTTTGACATAGAAACGCAAAAAAAGATGTTAGCGGATTTAGCGCTCAATTTAAGGTCCATCATTTCCCAACGTTTAGTCAAAACCGTATCAGGTGGACGAGCAGCAGCCATTGAAATTCTGCGTAATTCCCCCTTAATTGCAGAACTGATTGCAGTGGGCGATGTCGGTGGCATTAAACCGATTATGGCTAAATCCTCTGACTTGGGCATGCAAACCTTTGATATGGCCTTGTTTGCTCTCGAACAAGAAGATCGCATTAGCTATGATGAAGCCATTGCCAATGCTGATTCTCCCAATGAATTGCGGTTAAAGATTAAATTGGAAGGTAAAGATGCACAAGGTGGACTAGGCCCCTCTGGCTTGAAATTGCTAGAAATAGATGAAAAGAAGGGAGGACATTAATCAGCAGTTATCGGGTGGGCGTTGCCCACCGATGCGATGTCAGTTCAACATCACGCACCCACGATACCCAATTCCGATTTCCAATTTTTCTAAAATTATCCTAAAAAGTAAAAAAAATCAACTATGGATTTGTCACCTTATTTGAAATTAATGAGTGAAAAAAACGGTTCTGATTTATTGGTAACCGTTGGTTCGCCGGTAACGATTAAGCTCAATGGTAAAAACAAACCAGTAGGCAAAACAGCCGTCACGGCCGACATGGCAAAAGCTGCCGCTTTTGGTATGATCTCTGACGCGCAAAAAAAAGAATTCGTTAAAGACAAAGCTTTAGATTTTGACCACAGCAACGACATCGGTGAATTTAAAGTCAGCCTCTCTTTTAAAAACAAAGCCGTGGGCATTGTTATCAAACTCGCCAGCGATAAAGCCGCCGCCAAAGAATCGGATAAAAAAGAAGAACAACCAAAAGCAGAAGTTAAATCAGATTCCAAAGAAGTCCCCATGATAGACAGTACCGAGTTGCTTGATTATTTAAAAATAACCCATCAATGTGACGGTTCCGACTTATTTGTCACCGTCGGTTCCCAAATAAAGGCTAAAATTTATGGTAGCGCCCGCCCATTGAGTACCTTTGTTGCGACACCGGAGATTACCAAGAAATGTGCTTATTCCATTTTAACCGATGAGCAAATCGCCCAATTTGAACAAACCAAAGATTTAGATTTTGCCATCTCACTGCCCGATGGCAGCGCCCGTTTTCGTGGCAACGCCTTCTTTCAACGCAAAACGATTGGCCTAGTCATGCGGTTTATTCCCTCCGAGATTCCCTCCGCGGAATCAATGGGTACCCCCGAAATTTTATTAGAACTTATGATGTCTAAACGCGGCTTACTGCTCATGGTAGGCGGCACCGGTTCAGGAAAATCGACCACTTTAGCGGCCATGATTGATTACCGCAATGCGAACTCCCCCGGCCATATCTTAACGATTGAAGATCCCGTCGAATTTTCGCACCCCAATAAAATGTCCATTATCAATCAGCGAGAAGTGGGTGTCGATACCGCCTCTTACGCCGCCGCGATTAAAGCTTCCTTGCGCGAAGCGCCCGATGTCATATTGATTGGAGAAATTCGTGCGATGGAAACGATGGAAGCGGGTTTAGAACTAGCCAATACGGGGCATTTATGCGTTTCCACCATGCATGCCAACAATGCCAACCAAGCCCTCGATCGCATCGTCAACATGTTTCCGAATGAAAAACAAAAATCCCTGTTTATGGACATGTCATCTAACATTCGGGCCATCGTTTCCCAACGCCTGATTCCAGATGTGCGTGGCAAACGCTGCGCTGCCATCGAAGTGATGATCAACACCCCGAATATTGCTAACCTGATTCTCAAAGGGAGACTGACTGATATTAAAGATGCCATGAAAGCCAGCGGCGCAAAAGGGATGCAAACCTTTGACGATGCCCTCTATTATTTATATAAAGACGGCAAAGTCAGCAAAGAAGAAGCCTTAAAGAATGCCGACTCACGCAATGACTTAGAAGGTAAGATCAGCTTTGGTTAAAGGCAATTTAAATTGTGTTATGATTGATATTGGAGTGGGCAACTTCGTTTCGATGCCTACGTCGAAATGAACTTACCCACCCGACATGTGTATATAGGCGAAGGATTCAATATATGAGTGAACTAATTGATTTTGAAGATGATGTGCTTGATGAGAGAAAGGATATGCCATCAAAACGACATAGCTTAACCCAGACCAATCTAACCGTCTTATTAGGCAATGATGAGCGGTTTTCAACTTTTGTTGAGTTAAGTTTGGATGCCACTTCGATTGACTTAAGTCAATTTGGTCTTAAAAACCGGGATGAGGTGATACCGGATATTTGTCTTTACATTGAGCCGCCCTGGTTTGATGATGAGCCGGGTGATGATGAAGTGCGAGTCACTAAAATGCCTGAATGCGCCATTGAAGTGCTTTCACCAACACAAGCCATTAATGATCTGCTCAAGAAGATAAAAGCTTACTTTGCATTGGGGGTAAGATCGTCTTGGTTAGTGATGCCGGCATTAGAAGAAATACGGGTATTTTCTAAAAAACTTCGGCATTATAAGAATTTTGATATAAATGATAGTGATGTGGTTGATGAGATCATGGATATTCGTTTACCTATTCAAAAGGTTTTTAGAAGGCCTTCCAATGTAGCGTCTTGAATCTTGACACTCGGTATAGCGCGTTTTAAGGCATATCCAAAAAATAAATTATCCCGC
>JAYQWI020000217.1:0-9516 GCA_035871815.2 Candidatus Parabeggiatoa communis | reverse complement strand
CTTATCTCGCCACTCCCGCGCAGCGGTCTCAATTTCACGTTGTTTTCTCAAGGCATCACGGTTTTTATCTATCCATTTGCGTAATTGAGGCCATTGATAAATCAAAATTTCATGAGCGACATCTATTACCGTCACGGGTAAGTTATTTTTATCTTGCTGTTTCATTTTTTCATTTAAAAGCAACTCTTTTCAAAATGATGAAAAACAAATGACGATAAAAAAGGGCAATCCCCACCCCCAGACATTATTTTTATGAACATCTCTAGTAGCATCCTCTATCTGCAATTCGTTTTTCGGTTTCAATTAAAATGGTAGCCAGCGCCATTTTGTTTTCTGGTTCTGTCTCATGCTCAAAATCATGTCGGAGTTGTTCAACAACTTCTTGTCTACGACGATCTGTTAAACTCATAATTTGAGCAATGGCTATTTTGATCTCGACATGACGAGCAAGTGTCTTAGTTGATGCCGCTATCAACCGTTTTCTTATTGCTTTGATTAACGCTTTTTCTTGCGAATACGACCGCTGTACGGCTAAGCCTTTGTAGAGTTGTTCGATATGAGTAATATTATTGTTAAAACGATTAATTGCAAAGGAAAGTAAGCGATCATAAACCTTTTGGGGCAATTTTGAATGTTGAGCAATCCTGCCTAAGGCGACACCAATCTCAAAGTCGGTGACTTCGATCACAGTTCCAAGCGCCCTTCCGTTAAACAGCGATACTCTAATATCCGGTTTCATTTGTTCATCTAAGTAAGTGATGTCGCTAGGCCTTGAGAGGCCTACGCATCCAAGATATCCTAAGGACTCTGTCAGGGTGTGCATTCCCTTGAAAGTCTTTATTAACCAAGGTAGTCTTAGCAATAAGCGTTCTTTTTCATTGTGGCTCAGGTGCATGGCATTTCTGGCTAAAATTTTGAACGCGGTTAAGGGGTAAAAGTCGTATTCCTCTGGAGGACGATATAATTCTTCAAATAGGTATTTTTTCACCTCTTCAGGCAATTCTTGATAGGCCGCAATATTATTTATCCATTCGATCAAACCAGGGTTACCATCAAGTCTACGCTCATCTGCTTCTATAATTTTAAAGACAGTCATAATAGCTTGTGAGGATAAATTTCCTTCTCCTGCCATTTCCTCTAAAATTAAAAGTGTCATTTTTTGTCCAAGGCTAAGAAGATCACCTCGCTCTGTAACATTGAGGGTATTGATAACCTCAATTAATTGTTGTTGAACTATAGCTTGCGTGTCAGAATTGCCCAGTTGGCTGAGTACCGCCAGTTTTGAAAGATCACACCATCCCTCATCATTGACAGACCACCATTTCTCATCAAGAGCCTTTTTTTGTTTTTGTTGCACGGCTTGCAAGAGTTTCTGAAACGCCTTAAATTCAATTATCATATTCTCTTGATCTTCAATGTACCACAGCCGATAACCAAGCAATCTGATAGCGTAGTCAACAGTCGTTTCTAAATCCGCTAAGCCACTCAACACATAACTTTCCAAGGCTGAAAGGTAAGTCACAATATCATCTGAAGAGAGGTTTAGTAAGTTGAAATCCTTATAATTACTGATGTTACGGCCACAGTCAATTTTTTTGTCAAGTTTTGGAAGGTTTTTCCATAATCCATTAAGACGCTTATTGGTCTCCCATGTCCGATCAAGAAAAAAGGAATCTGCGAACAATTTTGTACGCCATGCTTGTATTGAAATGTCAGTATTCTCTATAAACGCATTTTTATCTAAACGCTTTGTCATGAGTAAATGAGAAAATTGACGTTGTTGCTCATCTAATCTGGGTAAAATGTGGTACCCCCACAATCGTATCTTATTTTTCCCATACCCATGCCAGAATCCTATCATTTTTCCATCACGCAACAAGGTGAGCTGTTCTTCAGGGAGTAAAGTGGCATCAATATCTGTTTCGACTCGGGGCCAACTAAAAGGCCCAAGTTCTCTGATACCATGCCTCACTTCTACAAAACCATCACGACTTATCGCAAAATAGTAGAAAAACTGGTGTATGAAGATTAACGATAAGAGTACTAATAAAGAAATGACTCCCAATACTTTTTTGAGTCTCGTAAAACGTCGCTGTGTCTGTTTCTTTTGTTGTTCTGATACATCTAGTTTTTGACGGGCAGCTTCACGTTCCTTATTCTCATGCTCCCTGAGTATTATACTGGCTTTAATAAACTTTGTGTTGTTATCAGTGAGTTTATCAGCCCGCTTTTTGAGCCATTTTTCCGCTTCAACTAACCGTTCGTCCCGTAGCAACCAACCCGTATTTTCATTGTTTTCTAACCATTTTCTGACTTCTGGACGCAAGAAGCCATCTTGCCAAGCCTTAAATTCAGGATCATCTTTGAGCCATTCGCGTAATCTAGGCCAATGACGAATCAAAGCTTCATGAGCAATGTCTATTATTATCATTGACTACTTTCCTTTTTCCGCCACTGGTTTAGTTCAGTGTAAAAGCTATAAAAATCAACCCATTGAACTGAACCAGTGCAGACTGTGAGTTAGCCCTCTTCTATCCAAAGTTTTCAAGTCTGCCATAAAATCTCAAATTTATTCTGAATTTTGGTGTCCGAAAAATCCTACAGTCACCTCAATTTTATGAAGGTGCTGAAATGCCTAATTGTTTGCAAATTCGGGTGACCGTGAAAAGAGGTATTTCGCGATGACGTGGTACTGAAGTACGACGATTAAGCCTTCGATTTTCCCAAATCGAATGTTCGGAGCCTTCACGCACAAATTGACAACCTTGTTGCTTTAAATAATTTAAAAAATCACGCCGCTTCATACAGACTCTCCTCTGGTATCACACGCACCAGATGGCTTGCTGTTAATAACAAATGTATAGGTTCTTCTAAGTCAGCCTCCAAATCAGTACATAATGGATCGGGTTTCGGTAAGGAATCGCCTTGCATCAAATTTGTTTCTGCCATGTCAACTAATGCACTGGCTAATAATCGACGTGCCTCTTGAAGCGTGTTAGCAAAGCTAATGGTGCCAGGAAAATCTAAAACTTCGGCATGGACACCTTCATCAATAAATTTATACATTGCTTTGTAAGTTAACATATTCAACCCCTTATGTAGGTATGGGTCATGAGTAGAAAATTATTTTTTGGGTGAGATAAGGAAAAAGATTAATGCTTGTGTTGCCATCAAAAAGTACCCTCTTATGCAATTAAAAACCGCCCATGTTTACCAAACATCAGCGGTTTTTTGTGAGATTTACGGATTCATGGGCCTCTCATGAGTCACTTTATCAGTCAAGGCAGGATTTGGGTTTGATAAAACCACTAAGCGAGCCTTTATGAGTTTGTCAAGGGTTCTCTCTACCAATTCTTCAGTGTATTTAGGGGTAATTAAATCTTGTTTAGCAATTGGTTTGCGCGTGTCTACAGCTTCCCCCAATTGTGTCACGCCCTGAAAAATCCATTGTGCTGTGGCTTGTTCTTCAGGGGATAATGAGCGATAAATGTCATCGGCATAATTTTTCAATGCCCCTTCGACACCCCCCATTTTATCGTATTCAGCAAGGGTAAGCCAATTCACTTTCTTCTTTTGGCATAGCTGTTCTAAAGCAAATTGCAGCAGTGGCAGATTGCCAGGGCTATTTTTCATATCTTTGAGTATTCGCCGCACCAAATCTTGTTCAATGCCCAAACCCACTTTTTCAGCCGGTTTGATGATGGCTTGTTCCAATTGGTATGATGTCATTTTAGTGACTGTGAGTGAATGATTGTCAATGTGACGACTGAGTTCAGGATAATCTGCCCACTTGCCGTGAAAATCTGCGCGTATGACTATCACTAAACACAGTTTACTGTGCGCTAATGCATCAAGCAGACAATCAAAAAAGCTTTGCTGTTCAGTTTTATCACAAAGTGTAAATATTTCCTCAAATTGGTCAATCACTAACACCACACGAGGCGTATCAATTGCGTCAATCAGTCGTTTTAAGCCATCGGCACCGGTTTCCGCCATTAATTGATACGCTTTTTGGAACTCAGTAGCATAATCAACGGCCGATAGCCCCGGTTGCACAAACACTCGTGCTAAATTTTCCAGAGGTTTTTGGTTTTGCCAAGCTGGTGTGATGGGTGATAAAATTTTCCACCGTTCGCTCCCTGGTAGTCTTTCTCCTAATTTCAATTGATGCAGCAACCCAGCCCGCAGCACGGAAGATTTGCCACTGCCCGAATTGCCTAAAACAGCTAGAAAACTACTGTTTTTCAGTTTTTTGAGTAACTTCATAGTCAGTCTTTGTCGCCCACAAAAGTATTTTGGATCCTCGTCATTGAAATCAAAAAATTGTAGCCCTTTGTATGGACAATCATTGCTCCAAGGACTCAGCAATTCGAGTATGGCTTCATCCGACTGTGCGCTTATCTCTAAAGGCAAATCAGCATACTCGTCTTTTTTGTTTTTGGCCTCTTGTTGGGCAGTTATTATTATTCGACATTGTGGGTAATTTCGGGCAAATTGATTCAGTTTCTCAATCAAATGGGTTTGAACTTTTTTCTTATCACGACGCTTGTCACGACGAAAATCGTCAAGTAGTAAAACACAGTTGCCATTGACAAATTTTTCTTTAATCAAGGCCACAAAGTCATCGCTAAGACTTTGCCCGTTGATCTGATATTCTGCCTTGAGTGTGGCAAAGAGAGCCTCTTCAAAGGAGGTTTCCCCTTTTAATTGGATTGCTAAATCGGCACATTCGATAAAAATAGGGAGAGTGATCTGTTCTAAATCCAGTGTGCCTTTTTTGAGCTTATCCACGTTTTCCTGACTAATTTTTCGGCCTTCATGCCTCAATAGTCGGGTTTTACCCACTTTTTCCCAACCGTAGATCACAGCGCGTCTGAGTCGCTGAGTGGAAAAGGCCTCATTCCAATCATGGGCCTTCTCAGTGCTTTGGTTTAACCCCTTAATATAACGAACTGTCATCGGTTTGGTGAGTTTGTCAAAGTCAATTTGATCAACCTCCTTCTCCCGTGTATCTTGTGGCACTTCTGTTAGCGATAATTGTCCCCATCGTTCATGAACCAATTCAAGGTAGTCTATGACCTCAAATCCTATCCCTGAAGTGATGTATTTCAAGGCCTCTTTAATTGTTTCAACACGCAACAAGAGCACTTGAGGAATATTGCTAATGTCATTGTGACCTTGTGTGTCTTGAGATATGGCAATAATGATATTTTTCCAGCCTTGTCTCTTAGCCGCTTTACATTTTTGTTCTAGTCCACCAACACCTGAAAGTTGCCCATATTCATCACCATCACTGGTAATTGCCGTTTGGGGATAAAGGTTTAATTGCCGCGCTAAACTCAACATACCAACCGCAAAAGCCCCATAAAACGAAGGGCCCTCAAGTGCTAATATTTTATTTCCTTCTTTTCTTTCATGTTCTTCTGGGGTTAATTTAACCCACCAACGAAAAGTGGGAATTTCACGATGTTCTGATATTAAAACATGCTTAACATAAGTAAAAGCTTGAATAATCGCTTTTTTAAAATCTTCCTTAATGGGAATATTCGCCATCTTAATGGGATGAGGATAGGGCGGACTTGATATATCTCGCTTGATTCGCTCTATAACCAAATAAGCAGCTTGTCCATCAGTACCGAATTTTTGTATAAGTACTGGAATTTCCAGTTTCTCAACGGGAACTTCTTCCTGTTCTTTTAGCCAAAAAAACAGTTCATAGACAAATCCGACTGGAAAACCCGTTTGATCAGCCAGCTTTTTCCAGCCTTCTGGATTTATTTCTGAGTAGTCAATCGCTTCTTTGGCACAGATAATTTGTGTTTTCACTAAACTTTGACAGGCATCTTGGCACCAATCAGGATGGCTTTTAATTTTAGTAAACGAATTTGGGACTTGCTCAGATAATGATTGATTTTCATCTGATAAAAATTGACCAAGCCATAACTTTTTTTTATGAGCTACGGCTTGTCTCAAGGCTTTTAGGAAAATCATTTTTGTCCCAAATAAAGAATTCTGAAAAGACTTGGGGTTATCAAGTTTGTCCAATTTCAGTAGTTCTTCACGGATAAACTTGACTGCCTCAATAAACTCATCATTCTTAATCAAGTTTTCCACTTCCATTTCTATTTTGTCAACTTTTTTATTATGAGCAAACATCTATTTTGTTCCCCCCCGCTTGCTTGATTATGTGCCTCTAATGTCAATTAGAAGGGATTGTCCTAAATTGAGAACCTTTGGTAAGGCATATTCAAATTCCCATACGTCATCATCGTTTTCCAACAATTTTGTTTCACTTTTTATCACATCTCCCATACTATCCTTGATAACCAGTAAAACACTTTTACCCGCCAATTGGGGCTGTAGAGTCCGAAATGATAGTATCCAAGCCTCATCATCTTGATAAACCATTATGCTAGAATCTTCTGTCTTATTAGAGAGTGCTTCATCGTCTCCTATTGAAAGCGACAGAATAGATTTTTCTGGTGCGTTCTCATCAGCGCATCCTCCGACGGCTTCCTCAAGCGCTGGCATTGTGAGGGTAATAATAAGTTGTGAAAATTGACTAAACAAGTCCGTTGTCTTATCTTTTGCTTCTTTAAACAAGTTTCTTGCTTTGTCTTCTTCTTGCCATTTTGCCTTGATGCCATTGATGAAGTTGAGTTCTTTTTCAATAAAAGGCGTGATATCCACACCCATATCATCTAACAGTGCATCAACATCTTCAATCGGCAAAGTGGCAATGATTTTGGGATCATTGTCTATAGAAGCACGAAGCTTTTCTAACCGATTCATTGTGTTTTTGACCTCGCTATTCTGCATTATGTGTACTTAAACAAACAGGGGGCCGTCAAAAAACTGGCGAGCCATTCTGATCATCCTTTTTTTGGCATTCGTGACCTCATTTACTGTGCAGCCTATATCTTTGGCAATATCACTTCGTTTAGTGATTCCTTCCAATGCACATTCTAAGATTTTAGACACCATCATGTCCTTTTTACAAAAGGATTGAAACTTCTCGAATTCATCTTGAGCAAGCACTTGCTCTTCAGGCGTAGGGCAACTATCTGCTATTTGAAAGTGTGTTCCTTCCTCGTTTTCCTTGTCATGACTGTCTAATTTTCCCATATAAATACAGTGGCTATTTTCAAGACTGTTTACTTCAGCACTGAGTAAACTGTCGATAACCCCGATGAGATAGTTCACAAGGGATTGGCTGATTTCGGCAATCGGCATTTTTTTGGAATCTTGGAATTCTGGGGGATTCCAGGTCTTTCTTTCCCCATAATAAAGTTTTGCAATGGCTTGATGTGTAAAATCCTCAGCCATATCTTTTAAGTGAGGATGATAAATGCTGGGAATACCTTTTATAAATCGAAGTCCACCATTCCTTGTCCCTACAAACTTGCTTATAGTATAGAGAACTAATTTCTTCTCAATTTTTCGCCACTCACTATCTGGGATAGCCTCAAGCGCCTTTTTAATATGTTCCGGTGGCCCATTTTTAATATGTTCCGGTGGCATAATCATCAAACTCCCAATTCTTACAAGTTGTCGATAATACCCATGATATGTTTTGTCAGAGAATCTACAACCGGGTTTTGGGGTTCCCATATATCCCCTTCCCCATCTAAAAATTTTCTGACGGCTTTTTCCACTACTTCTTCATTACGTGTGTAGAGGAATAATCTTTTTAGAACTCTTTCCCAATCCTGATCAGAAAGGGTTTTTATTGTGTCTTTAGCAACTTCTTGCATAAGTCATCGCTCCCAGTTGACAAAATACCGTTTATATCTTTATTGCTGATATCTCTTATCTTTTTGCCATGAAGATCAAACAATTTTTTTGAGTACCTACAGCAATATTCGCAATATTCACCGCATATTTTAGTAGGTTTCAGTAGGCAAACATCAGTCATCAGTCAACTGCCAAAATACCCAACTAAATTAATTTAATTTTGACGAACTGAGCAAATTGACCATGAGGGGCCAAAAATTTTTTAAGACTAAGCACATCAATATAAGTGATTGATTTTAATCAACCCTTATAGGGGCTGTTCAATTTATAGCATAGCGAGTCAAAAATTTTTTTTGAGTCTCAATGGCAAAATTCCCAATTTTCACAGCATATCTTGGTATGTCCCAGAGGGCAAACATCGGTCATCGCTCAACTGGCAAAATACCTAAATGATAGTTAATGCTGACGAACGGATCAAATTTGCCATGAAGCCTTAAAAAATTTTTTTTGAGTGCTGATGGCAAGTTTCATCGTTTGTAGAGCATATCTTAATATGACTTAATAAACTATATGTCATCAAGCAAACCGCAAAATACCAGACTTAATTAATATGAATTTAAGTGGTAATTATTAATTAATAATTACATTCATGATGAACATTTTTAGCGATACTGTACAAGGCCTATTTCATCATTGTTTTTAGGATACAACTCAAGCCAAACAAGTCAATGCCCCGCTTGTTTCGTGCTTTATCTTTTATAGGGGTATTTAAAGGAGAAGGTAAATTAGCAAATGTTGTTAATAAGTAAGCGTAGACAAGCTACGTTTGTAATCGGTGACGGCGCATTTTATAAGTCGTCAGTTTTTATGTAATGCCAAGTGCCTAATGGAAATTAATTGATTCACTAACTGTCCATTAGTTTATTTTCTTACTCTTAGGAGGCTTTTATGAATAAACGACACGTTAATTGCCTAACACCACTTATTGTGGCTGTTGTCGCATTGTTTTCTCTTAACCCGGTGCTTGCTGAGTTTCGCGATTTGCCTGACAACAAGGTTGAGATTAAATATCCCACTGGGTATATTCAGGTTCTGCCCTGGTGTAAGGATATAGGACATTGCAACTCAGTTAATGCTATGGTCAACGCTCAATGCAATGCTCAGGGATATTCTCATCGTCATCCTTTGCCTGTTGTTGATCCAGCAAAAACTGCGATGTGTGCATGCCCGTGTGGCTGTGTCACAGGGGACGTGCGAATCATGCTCTCTAATCGCGAATTCAAACGAGCAGATACGCTTGTGGAAGGTGATCTGATCATGGTGATGACTTCTTCCGGTTTGCAAAGTGCCTCGATCTATCTGGTCACCCGTAGCTCAATAACTCACCATAATGTACAAAAAGTCACTTTGAGTGATGGTTCTACTTTAACCGCATCTAATAATCATACGGTCGTCAATGAATATGATCAACTGATTGCTTTGGACTCGGTAGCCATTGGCAGTCAGCTACGTCGTTATGATGGTGAGTTAGTGGAAGTCCTCACTAACGAGAAAGTGACCAAAGAAAGCATTGATTTGATCAATGTGATGATCAATATTGAATCCACCGTGCCACTTCATCATGTTTATGTGACCAACAATTTGTTATCCGGCGATATGCTGGTGCAATTAACAAGTGATGCAAGTGAGGCGGCTGGAAAAGGGATTAATCTGATTTGGGACGAAATCGATCTATCCAATGTCCCTCATAAAAAATAGAAATCGGGTTCAAAAGCTGGGCAA
>JAYQWI020000216.1:0-3329 GCA_035871815.2 Candidatus Parabeggiatoa communis | reverse complement strand
CTAAAAAAGACTTACCACTACATTGTCCGATGCCAAACATGAGTTTATGGAATTCACATCCTCGCGTCTTTTTGCCCATCGAACAAGCTACAGAGGGCAAAATCAAATGCCCCTATTGTGGTACAGACTACCACTTATCTTGATTGATTAATTAAATTTGTCTTGCTTTCCGTGCAAACTTTAGTTTGCAAACAAACTAAAGTTTGCAACGCCAATTCAAACTAATTGTCGTTATTGATTTTCTAAAATAGCGACAAGCCTTCTAATTAAACTCTCCACCTTTTTTGGCACTTTGAACAAATTGACATCCTGAATCACCAGCGCACGAACTAAAATAGCAACAAACCAAATATTGCCCACTCAAAGCGCCCCATAAAGTTCATTCATTGCGTCGTCATGCTTTATCCAAAAATAAAACGCAATCAATTCGACCACTAATTGATTGAATCAAAGCTTTTTCACTCATCCGCATTTTTCGCTCCAATAATCAGTAAATAACGCTCTAAAGTCATATTAAGCAATATGACTGCTAATTAGAACTCATTGAATAGCATCTGCTTTTAAAAAAACAAAAGTAGGGTATTTTGCAGAAAAATAGGGAAAATAGCATTTTGCAACCTTATTTTGCAAAACCTTATGACCCTAAAATGCTTTAAAAAATAAAAAATAAATAAACAATACAATGTGTTATGTAAAATAAACTGAATTGGCATCTCTTTTGCTAACATTATAAAGCAAATCTTTACTGATTTACTCAACTATTTAACAGGCTTCGGGAATTCATTGGATAATGAACAAAACGACAAAAAATAAAAATAGATAAACAAAACATAAGTATTAAGTAAAGATACCCGACAACGTTTTAGGTAAAAATATAAAATAAGGCTATATCGTGCATTATCACTAACCTATTGATTTATTTAGTAAAGCATTTATTTTTCATCCTTAATGAACGAAAAAAGATTTTAATTGGCACCTTTCATAAACAATAATTTAGTGCTTGACTCAACTTTTTAACTATTCAAGGAGATTTAAAAATGAACTTAACCCTCAAAAAAGCCCTACAATTAGCCATGCCTGCTTTAGCCCTCGGCTTATCCAGTTCAGTCGCGTATGCCGCTAATTGCAACAGTGCGATGATAGACAAACCGGTTTATAATGCTGACACAGGTATTGTCAATCTCCCATTAGTTGAAGTATTGGACGATCCAGATGGAACCCTAAACTTTGTCGCACTTCAACTTCAGCAAATACCAAAGCAATGGACTTTTCGGATAACGGAACAAACGCAATTAGGTGATGATTGCGCCTTTATCAATACCCCAACACCGACTTTTGATTTCAATACTGGGGAACTCCACTTGATCGGTTTACAGATGGAAGACAGCAATGGGATACAATTTTACGAAGCCAAGTTGAAATGGAATGAGCAGGGTGAATTTGTCCTGACAAATAGTACTGGAACACAAGGCCGTTATTCTGGAGTGGTTTTGGATGCTCACCACAAACCGATTAGGGGCGCAACAGTCTCACTCAATGGTATTGAGGCTGAAACAACGACCGATGGAGAAGGCCATTTCACGGTGATGGGTATTGGCAACGAAACCTGTCAAATTCTGACGGTGAATGCAAGCGGTTTTTCGCCGATTTCAAAGAGGGTGGATATTCGTTTTCCCGATATGAAACCCTGTCAAGGCTAACTCAATAGGATTCACTGATTTTTTTATTAACGGTAGGAGATAACATTATGTCAAATCACTTCTCGAAAAAGCTGCTCGTCAGCGGCTTGTTAACGGCACTCGGGGCGAGTAGCGGTGTCTTTGCTGACACAATTGAACTACCGGGGACTTTGCGCGATTTCAGCAGTAGCCATTCGGATTTTGAAGGTAAAGTCACTGGACATAAAACCGGCTGTGTGGGAAATAGGCTGGGCTCTTCTGGCAAACCGGTTATGGTGGAAAACAATGACTGTGCCATGACTAAGCTAATTGACTGGTATCATGATACCGATGCCAGTGAATCCATGCCCTTTAGCATCACCTTAGAGGAAGACAAAAAAGGTGACTCTTATGTCTATACGAACAACCATTTTTACCCGATTGATGATCAATTACGGGGTAATGAAGGACTGAGTCACAATTTTCATTTTACTTACGAACTTCACGCCCAATTGATCTATCAACCTGGGCAAGAATTTCGTTTTCAGGGCGATGATGGCATCTGGGTTTTCATCAATAATGAACTCGTGGTAGATATTGGTGGGGTTAACGGTGCCGCCAACCGAGGCGTTAGACTGGATAGCTTGGGATTGAGTGAAGGAGAAACTTACCAGTTTGATTTATTCGGTGCAGAACGACACACGAATAATTCCAAACTCGATATTAGCATGACGTTGGGGGAAGATTCTGAACCGGACGATGAGGTAGGCGGAGTCGTTATTACGCCCCTTCCCAAACCCGAATTACTAGAACTCACCGCACCAGCAGACGGTTCACAATGGCATATTCCAACCGCTTGTACGGCTCCGATGCTGACATTTGAGGGCAAAGCCGCGATGGAAGCCCAACCCGGCCCACTGGATTTGGTGTTAGTCATTGATCGTTCCGGTAGTACCGAGCGTGAAGGCCCACAACAAGGAGACCGCAATCCCAGCGTGTTGGACTATGAACGATTAGCAGCCAACAGCCTGATAGACATGCTTGAAAGCAAGGACAATGCTCGGTTGGCTCTGATCAGTTTCTCACGAGATGTGACGCTAGAATCGCCTCTGACGGATGACTGGGCCAGTTTACGCGATGCCGTCGCGGGCATTACCATCCCAAAAGGCGGGACCAATATAGCCGCCGCTATTGATAAGGCCTTGGAAGCACTGGAAGAAGTTCGACCACTCGCCCAGAAAAACATTTTACTCATTACAGATGGCATACCCACTTTGCCTTTTGATAGTGGTATGACACAAGAAAAAGAAGATCGCATAGCCACACTAGAAGCGGCCTACCGGGCACAAAATGCTGAAGCACGGATTTACCCGATTGTCATTCAGCCAATAGACTACAGCCGTAATTTGACCACCATGCCAGCCGTGCAAGCCATTACAGGTGTGCCAGGCACAGTGGGCCAATTGGGTATCGACAACCTGAACGAATTGGGTGATGTTCTGACACATATTGTCCTCACCAACGTAACTAATGTTGATGTCACCAACCTCACAATGGCCGAGACGGTTGCAGCGGAAATCTTACTTGATGGCAGTTTTCAAGCTGATGTACCGATGCAAGCAGGTGACAATGAATTGCGTATCAGCGCACACGCGGGCAATCCTGACAACG
>JAYQWI020000215.1:0-7284 GCA_035871815.2 Candidatus Parabeggiatoa communis | reverse complement strand
GATAAACTCCAATTCAAACCCATCCAGCCATTACCACCTGCTGAACTATATGATACGCCTAACTGTGGCTGCATACCGACACGCCCCGGCGGGATTTCAATGGGATAACTCAGGCGCATGTCACCCATATTGTTGGCTTGTGGCACTTCAATCAGATTAATCCCAGCCCCCGGATCAGCGGCTTTGATGTCTTTGATTTGAGTAGGATTAAAGGAAACCGATTGGGGAGACTCTGGCACCGTTACCACCGAGTTAATCATATCGGTAAAGTGATCGGTATAACTGATAACGTTATTCGCTTTGCTATCAAGCTCAACCCGTTCCAATTCCTGCCATTTACCTAATTCTCTGTCAAAATAAAAGGTTTTGATATCGTCTTCAGTATGCCCAGTCGGAATAAGCGATTTAGAATAAGGCACTGTCACCTTAACCTTATTCTTAAACTTCATGCCCTTGGGAAAGAAACGATAACCTTTACGCGGCCCCTTCGTCACGTTAGTCATGCCCGGATCAAGTTCTTGAATTTCTAACGAATACAAGGATTTAATGCACAAACGGGTAGGCCCATCAACCGCGTTCGCGCCAACATCCAGCTCCGCTTCATCATGCGCGATTTTCTTCGCTTGCCCTGGGGCAACCCGGCCCGATTTCATGCGCGGTGCAAAAGTCGAGGTGTTTTGGGCATAATTATCTATCTCACAACCAGAAAAATTTTCTTGTGCCTCAGCTTCTGTTCCGGCCTCCTGAAGAGGATAGATCTGTTGTTGACGTTTTTGGCCGCTGTTATCCTCAAAAACCAAGCGTATTGAACCATCGGCATTCTCGAACAAGCCTAATGCGTCATCACTGTTCACCGGTTCAGACGATAAACTGACACGATAAGTTTTCCACTCATCATTGATTTTGACTTTAAAAGTGCCGTCGTCTTGAACAATGATCTCATCGCTTATTTCAGCTAACGCTTCAAGTAAGGCCTTTTTATTTTGTATCACCGGCTGAGCAAAAATCTCACGCCCATAACCCGTCACAAAACTCACGCTGTTATCATCATAAACGGTAAAACCGGCCGGTTGTGAAGCACTGACTTGTGTCACTTGTACTGGGATTAAGACAAAATGAACCCCTTCAATGGTTAATTCTATTTGACCATTTTCAGGATTTTGCACTAGCTGCCAGTCATTGTCTTTTATTTTGGGTAAGCTATTGATTTGTTTCAGTAAAGTGGGGTTATCAGTCTCTTGGTATACTTTGGTTTCGGCTAAAACATCAGCATCCAAATTGATTGCAAGCGAACCGGCCTCATCAAATTCACTGACTAAAACCAGGCTTAAATCGCTTCCTGAAGGAATCAGGGCATTATTGTCAAAAATCACCCCAGTACCAATCACGACATTGGGCCCCAGTTGTGTGCCTTCACTGATTTGTACATACGATAAATCCGCATCATGAATCGTGGCGTTTTCAATCAGGGCGATATCATTAGAGTTACCGGCCACTGTACCGCTGAGATCACCGCCCTTAATATAAGTATCTTCACCTAAAATAATGTTTTGTAGTGAACCCGCGTTATCAATAGGGCCTTGTACCGTACCCCCCGTGACGATGGCATCAGAGTTGACAGTGATATCCGACAACGTGCCGTGATTGAGAATCTCACCAGACAGCGCGCCACCCGTGACTATGGCATTGGGTAAAATGGTAACCGCTTTCAAAATGCCCAATCCTTTATCAGGATCACTGGTAATTGTGATCTCACCGTCCAAATCACCACCGCTTAATGTAGCACCCACAAACTGGGTATCAGCAATGGTGCCTTGATTATCGACATAACCTGTTAGTGTGCCACCCGTCAGTGTCGCGCCAGGTAAAATCGTGGCATTTGAGAGTAAGCCTTGATTGGTAATCTCACCCGCCAGTTTGACATTCGCAATACTGGTATCCGATTCAATAACGGCATCGGTGACGGTTTGCCCATTATAATTACCGGTTTGATTAATGCTGCCCGTCGTTGGAGGCAATGACACAATCGGCAAACTGACAACGGTTGTTGATTCGCTTGAATCCGCAGTCGATGAGTCAGCCGTCGTCTCAGACGATTGATCATTTGAGGTGGTTTCAGACGATTGCTCATTTGAGCTGGTTTCAGACGAGTGATCATTTGGGGTTGTCTCAGACGACTGATCATTTGGTGTGGTTTCAGACGATTGCTCATTTGGGGTTGTCGCAGACGACTGATCAGTTGGGATTGTCGCAGAGGATTCTGTGTTTGTCGTAGGCGATTCAAGGGGTACAGTTGCTTCTAGGGCCTCTTTTCCAAAGGCCAAACTGGCAATATTGCCGTTGTCGGAGCCTTGAAAATCATTAATGAGTTCACCGTTCAAATCAAAAATCTGAATAGTCATGCCATTCGCATCACCGACAATGATTTCATCTATGCCATCTTGATTGACATCACCGGCAGTGATTTCGACACCCTTTTCAAAAGCGGTATCAAATTGACTGATTTTTTCTCCCTGATCCGTGTAGATTTCCACCTTACCGCCATTGCTTGCCATGCCAACAATGATCTCTGGTATACCATCACCATCCAAATCACCCGTAGCGACTTTAGCACCATGGGGAATGGGTAATGGGGCCTCTGGAATTGGCTCAGGTGTTACGGGCTGACTCGGTTGCGTCGGCTGTATTGGCGGCGTTGCCGGTTGAGTTGGCAACGTAGGTTGCGTTACCGCTTGAGTTGGCGGCTTCGGCGGCGTTGCCGGTTGAGTTGGTGACGTTGTTGGAGTCTCATCGCTAGACGACACTGAACTGCCCGTCTCAGATGTTGAATTATCAGTGTTATCGCTAGAGGCCGATGAACTACCCGTGTTATCGCTAGAGTCTGATGTTGAAGTATCAGTGTTATCGCTAGAGGGTGGTGTTGAACTATCGGTGTCATCACTAGGTGGGGGCGTTGAACTACCCGTATCAGCAGTATCATCGCTAGGTGGTGGGCTTGAACTACCGCTCTTATCGCTAGAGGATGGCGCTGAACTACCCGTGTCATTGCTAGGTGGAGGCGCTGAACTATCGGTATCATCGCTCGGTGGTGGTGTTGAAGGAGTAGACTTATCACAAAAACTCGCATTTCCTTTCTCACAGGCTTTACCTTGCTCACCAGGTTTACGTATCGCACGACGACTGCGAGTATTCGAGGATTCAAATACAGAAAATGTCGTTATTTCCGTACCATTCAGATCATAAATAGCGACTTTATCCTCAGTGAGCAAATCACCGACGATAATTTCAACCACGCCATCATTATTGATATCAGCTGTTGCTATGCTAAGCGACGTATTGTCATCTAACCCATTGATATTAAAATTAGTTATGGGTTTGGCATCGTGATCATATACGAAAACGCGATGACTCATCGCATCAGTGATGAAAAATTCGGTCAAATCATCGCTGTCAATATTGCCCACGGCAATATCGCTGGCCGGTTCGACTGAATACAGGGCACCCGCTGTGCCATTCAATTGATAGAACAACACTTGATCGTTAACTTGATCGTTAACATGAACAACAATGTCATCACTGCCACCGTCAAAATCACCAGCGGCTATATTATTAATGTCATTGCCTAATGTGTTTATTGCAATACGATTAATTAAATTACCCTCAACATCTCTGATCAAGAGTTCATTGAATTCGTTAGCAATAATAATTCTCGGCGTAAGCCTCGTTGCAAATGGCTCGTTTGCTTGGATTGAGCCTGCCCAAATAAACAATAAAATCAATAGGGCATTAAAGATTTTTGATAGCATCATCACGGTTTATTTCTCCTACAGTTCGAGTTTACAAAAACTCATTGAATTTAAGTTTAATCCATAAATTCGCTTTGTCAATCTTGCTGTAACATTTTTTATGGGTAGGCTTAAAAACCAGTTAGTCTATAAAAACTGAACAACTGTTCAGATACTCATTTTGACTGAGGGCGCATTTTAATTTTAAATAGGGGTACATTTCACGTATCAAGCTATAACATTTGATGTGTCAATCTAAAGGAGGTTTTTTGTCTGGTATAAAGAGTGTTTCCAGTATAGTACTTTGCCTCCGGGGATTGAACGGATTGGAGCGTGGGCCTGTTGTCAATACAATTAGTACAACGGATCGGGGGGATTGAACGGATTGGAGCATGGGCCTGTTGTCAATACAATCAATCACTTAAGTACCCAAAAACCGTAGTAATGCAAAAGCTCATGTATTGCTCCATAATAATAGAAATATACCACCGCACCAATCCGTTGAATCCCCGGAGCCAAAGTACTAAGGTGTAAAATAATACTATACTTAGCATCGCCATAAGGTCGCTATTATGATTTTCGTTCCTTGTTATTTTGCGTGTTTTTTTTCGTTCAAAATTTATTTTGCGTGTTTTTGGAGTGCAAAATTTATTTTGCGTGTTTTTTTTCGTTCAAAATTTATTTTGCGTGTTTTTTGAAATGCAGGTTATTTTGCGAGGATTTGATAAAACGCAATTTATGACGATGCTAAGTATATCTCTTGCCTTTGATAACTGATAACTGATAACTGATAACTGATAACTGATAAGTATGGCACTCCACATCATAGATTGGTCAATCATCATATTGTTTTTATTGCTCATTTTGGGCATTGGACTCACTTATACCAAACAAGCCGGTAAAAACGTCGAAAGTTTTTTCTTAGGCGGCCGCAATTTACCGTGGTGGATAGCTGGCACCTCAATGGTTGCCACAACTTTTGCCGCTGATACGCCTTTGTTAATCACCGAGTTAGTCGCACAAAGCGGTGTCAGTGGCAATTGGTTGTGGTGGAATGGCTTAATTGGCGGCATGTTAGCGACTTTCTTTTTTGCCAAATTGTGGCGTAAAGCTAATATTATTACTGATGTCGAATTAACGGAATTACGCTATTCCGGTAAACCGGCCGCTTTTTTGCGCGGCTTTAAAGCCGTTTACTTAGGTATTCTCATGAATGCCGTCATCATTGCTTGGGTGAATGTCGCTTTAGGCGCATTGCTACAGGTTTTTTTCGGTATTCCAGAAAACCAAATCATTTATTATCTCGCCGGTGCGATGTTTTTCGTCATGATTTATTCTAGCCTCTCTGGCTTATTAGGCATCGCGATGACGGATTTGATTCAATTTATTGTTGCCATGACGGGCTGTATTGTACTGGCCATCATCGTCGTTAATTCTGAACAAATTGGCGGCATCACGGGCTTACAAGAAAAACTCCCCCCAGAACTTTTTCAGTTCTTTCCCACGCTTGAATTATCTACCCAATCCGTTGTCGAAACGACGCAAGTCTTGGGCATCAGTTTAGCCACCTTTTTAGCCTTTATCGCAGTACAATGGTGGGCCAGTTGGTATCCTGGCGCTGAACCGGGTGGTGGGGGGTATGTCGCGCAACGTATGATGAGCGCAAAAAATGAGGAACATGCCATAAAAGCCACTTTATTTTTCCAAATCGCCCATTATGCCTTACGCCCTTGGCCTTGGATTTTAGTCGGATTATGTGCCCTTGTGCTCTATCCCGATTTATCCGATGCCGACAAAAAATTAGGCTACGTCTACGCCATGCAAGCCTTTTTGCCCACCGGTTTAAAAGGCCTCTTATTAGTCGCTTTTTTCGCGGCCTATATGAGTACCATTTCCACGCAATTAAATTGGGGCACCAGTTATATCGTCAATGATTTATATAACCGTTTTATCCGGCCCGATGCTTCGCAAAAACAATTAGTGAGGGCTTCTCGCTTCAATACCTTTTTGCTCATGATCGTCGCCTTGATCGTCACAACCCAAATTCAAACCTTAGAAAGCGCCTTTAAATTTATGATTGAATGCGGTGCCGGTTTAGGCGCGGTATTGATTTTGCGCTGGTATTGGTGGCGCATCAATGCGTGGAGTGAAATTGTCGCCACAATCGCCCCCTTTATCGCCTTTAGCGTTATTCATTTTTATACCGACATCGCCTTCCCTTATAGCCTTTTTATCACCGTAGGCTTCACAACACTGGCTTGGTTGATCGTCACATTTTTGACGCAACCCACTGATTCACAAGTGCTTAATCAGTTTTATACCCGCATTCAACCCGAAGGCTTTTGGCAACCCGTGGCTAATCGCTTAGGCCTCGATATCAGAGCCAAAAAATCTCAATTACCGCAACTGTTAGCGTGTTGGCTATTGGGCATTGGATTAGGGTATGCCTGTTTATTTGGCATAGGCGACTTGATTTTTGCCGATTGGACGGGGGCCATGATATATGGCATCATCGCGGCCTTATGTGCAGGGCTCATTAACCGATTGATGAAATGGACTGAAATCCTTTAAAAAACAATAGGCTATTTTGGAGTCGAAAAAAAAGATCAAAAAAGACTTGACAGCGTTTCGCATCAATATTAGAATACGTCCCTCTTTTTTGATTAGGTCGGGTAGCTCAGTCGGTAGAGCAAAGGACTGAAAATCCTTGTGTCGAGTGTTCGAATCACTCTCCGACCACACATCTAATCAATCATTTATATTCCTATTCTCTTCACCTTCTTCTTCACCTCCCTTCTCTCTCCCAGTCAATCCCAATAACAATCAATCACATCAACCTCATCAACATTCTATTCCCAAAAACTCAAAAAAAATCACTCAACTACGATAACAGAGTAAACCAAATCATCTGTTGTACTGCTTAATTCATCGCTCAAATCACAAACTCTTCCTTTCCTCAAACGCTTCAAACACGCAAACAACTGAAAAGATGCCCTTGATTTCTTTAATGATTTGTTGTGGCCCACCTTTGATTTCTATCTCACTTGAAACGTACATTGCATACCCGCGTTTTGTCGTTCTTGTTCAAATCAACTCCCCACCTAGCCATTCATCATAATCACTTTCTTCTGCCAACCCCATTTCTAACAACCACAAAGATTCCTGAAATGTCGCGTGGGCAAGCTTGTTCCATAACCCTTTTTAGCTTTTATCAATCCGCATCGAATATACACTCCCTGTCGTTATCGGTTTTAATCCTTTCTTTATAAGCTTGTCGTTATATTTGCTAATCACGAATAGAGCATACCCGGGCCTGTTATTAAGTACTGAAGCATAAATTTTCTGGTATTTTAATAGAAGCAATGTTTATTTGTAATTAGAGACGCGAAGCATCGCGTCTCTACAATTCGCGGTTTTGTAGAGACGCGATGCCTCGCGTCTCTTTGCGGTAAAATACCGGTTTATTTGTGGTTCAGTACTTACAATCCTTGTCGTTAAC
>JAYQWI020000214.1:0-1885 GCA_035871815.2 Candidatus Parabeggiatoa communis | reverse complement strand
AAGAGTCTAAGCCTTCAATAATGACAGGTGTGGGGGGTAAATTCAGCTTCCAAAGTTTAAGCGTATTATCCCGACTACCCGAAAGGGCGTAGCGTCCATCGTTTGAGATATCGACGGCATAAATCCTATTCGTATGATCCTGGAAAGTTTGAAGCGTTTTACCACTGATCAATTCCCATAATTTGCCGGTATTATCAGAACTTCCTGAGAGAGCATAACGTCCATTGGGATAAAAGCTGACAGAATAAACTTCATCACTATGGCCTTTAAAAGTCTTGATTTTTTGACCCTTTTCTAAATCCCACACTATGATGGTATGATCAAGACTAGCCGATAGTGCAGTGTGATCATCATTAAGGGCAATCCGAAGGCTTGCCCCATTGGTGGCAAAGGTTAGTTAAAATACCTGAAAATTTATGATTGAGTCAATTTTTATTGATTGAACAATTGAACGATTCAAGCTAAAGTTTGAACTCCAGTAGTTCTACGTTCCAACTTGAGTTTGCAAAAACGTTCAGATTAATTTGGTATAGGTTTATATGTAATAATATAGCATTTTTTTGTTCCACTCGAATTGCTTTTAGCTAAACCAAGCCTACTTAACTAACATGACACGAGAAAAGTATGACCAATATTCCAAGCAATTTGTGGCCGATCTCCTTGAGCCTCAAGGTGATGCCCAAGTCGAATATGAAATCCATCCCGGCGAATCTCATCATGTCGATGTTGTGCCAGCGCCGGATGCCGATTTTCAAACCTTAGGATTACTGGGAAAAATAGCCACTAAACCGTGTTTGCTCGAACCTTTCCGAAATCCACCGAGTAAACTCGAAATGCAAACCTGTTTACAAAAACTCTTTACCTTGCGAACTGAGTTACTGAATAAAGTCAAAAGGGAGAATAAATATTTAGCGGAAAAGGACAAAAAATATTTGCCTGAAGAAGAATTGCCGCGTTTGTGGATTTTAGCAACATCGGCTTCAGACAACTTACTGAATTTTATGGGTGCAAAACCCGATTTGCAAAACGGGTGTGAAGGGGTTTACTTTTGTGCTGAAGGAATCAGAACAGCGATAGTTGCCATTAACCGTCTACCGCTGACACCAGAAACATTGCTATTGAGGCTGTTAGGAAAGGGGGAAACACAGAAAAAAGCGATTGAAGAAATCCATGCCTTTCCAGAAAACCATCCGTTACGCAACCATGTAGAATATCTGCTTTATAGATGGCAGATTTGTGTAGAAGCCCAAAACGAAATAACCGAAGAAGACAAGGAGTTGCTTATGAACTTATCAAAGATTGTAGAAGAACGACAGCAAACCATTTTACAGCAAGGCCTCCAGCAAGGCCTCCAGCAAGGCCTCCAACAAGGCCTTCAAGAAGGCAAACAAACAGGCCGTTTAGAAGAACGGCGCGTTTTTGTAGAAAACTTGCTCATGCTCAGATTTGGCGAAATTGATGAGTCATTGTTACAGGTGATTGAACCCTTGCTCAAATTAACACCTGAAGAATCATCACGCCTGATTTGGCAAGGCTCTCGTGAGACATTGTTAATGAAATTGAGTCATTGAGTCAAATCGTTTTACTTAAGGCTCAACTCCCCTTGCCGGGGGCATCATTATATATAATAAGTACTGAACCACAAATAAACAGGTATTTTACAACCTAGGGAGGCGCGGAATCGCGTTTCTACGAAACCGCGAATTGTAGATTTGCTCTGATTCGCGTCTCTAATTATTATTGAGTTATCTCGTTTCCTCCACTAACGCTTTCAATTGATACATGATATCTAAAGCTTGTCTCGGTGTCATATCCTCTGGCGATAAGTTTTGTAGTTCGGTTACGACAGGATGTGGCGCAGCTTCTGGCGCGGCTTCTGAAGGCG
>JAYQWI020000213.1:0-2771 GCA_035871815.2 Candidatus Parabeggiatoa communis | reverse complement strand
GTATTGAAATCACACCAGAAGTCGTCACTAAATTGGGTAAAGAATTCGGATCGCTTTGGTTAGCGAACTTAACGGTGGATGAGGTTTTGACTCGTTTTGAACCAAAAGAGTTGTTACCTCATATGAAACCGGAGGAGGTGTTACCTCATTTCAAACCGGTTGATAGGTTGGCGGGTTTAGACCCAGAATTTATTGAAAACTACCTCAAACAACTCAAGAGGCAACAACATTAATTGTAGAGACGCGATGCCTCGCGTCTCTTGCTTCGCGTCTCTTGCGTCTCTTGCGTCTCTTGCGTCTCTTGCGTTATTTTTTTATCCTTTTAAAATTGATCATATCCAAAAACTAAATATATAATCCCATCCACCCATTAATCTGTTTAGTACTTTGGCTCCGAGGAATGAACGGATTGGTGCGTCGTTTCGACGCGATGCTTCGCGTCAATGCCATTAAGTTAAGGGCAGACACGCAGGTATGCCCCTACAACCCCCCGCGTATTTAAAGTAGGGGCGAACCTGCGTGTTCGCCCTTTTAGAGAAAAAATTGGCCTCTTTGCCTGAGATGATTGCTCACGCTTCGCGCTAAAAACGCTTTATAATCAAATAATAATGACTAAAAAATTGAGACTAGAATCACTCGCAAATGGAATACCTGCTATACATGAGGATATGGTTGGCTATTACAAACACAGTTGTATGGTTTGTTTTCATACTCAGGGATATACAAGTGGTGTCAAATTCAAAGTTGTACGGGAAAGCATGGCTGATACTTATTATCAAATTTGTTGGACTGGTGAGGTGAAAAATGAATTGATGAGGCAATATGCGGGGACTTCTCGAAAACTTGATGACTCTGCCCCAACTACGCGAACAATTGATGATGCCGCTTGTGCTATCGCCTTGTTATTAATAAGAGAATTAACACAATATACAGCCATATCAAAAGCAAGGATAGGCACCACTGTTGATTATTACCTTATTTCAAAAAATAAAAATACCGACTTATTCTTTAACGAAGCCGAGGCGCGACTTGAAGTTTCTGGAATACTTTCAGAAACTAAAAATAATACTGTGACGGCACGGGTTAAAGAAAAACGGGAACGTCTTGCCCCAGAAGACATGCCGACATTTATTGTTATTGTTGAATTTAGCAACCCTTATGCAAAGGTGGTCAAACAATGAGCAAAGTCCAAGAACTCCATGAACAAGCGATGCGTTTATCCGATCAGGCCATGGTGGCACGTCATTATGGTGAAAAAGAGCGTGCGATTACTTTGTCGTATCAAGCTTTTGAGTATGAATCACAGGCAGCAGCATTGATTCCAGATGAAAAAGCGTCTGAACCCACCCGCTCTATTCTTTATTGTAGTGCGGCCTCTCTGGCTTATGATGCTAAAAAATTATGGGAAGCACAACAACTTATTGTAGAAGGTTTATCGGGTTATCCCTCACCGCGTATTAAACAAGCGTTAAAATCGTTATATCAAAAAATTCATTTTGAATTGCAAACCAAAGTAAGAAAGCTGACTTTCAAGAGTCAATCAGTACAAGCACTTCTTCCTGAGAATTCGTAGAGACGCGATGCCTCGCGTCTCTTGCGTCTCTTGCGTTATTTTTTTTATTCTAACGATTGAAAAAGAAATAAACGCTAAAGACGCTAAAGACGCTAAAGATGCTCGGTAAAAAGAGAAATCCTTTGCGTCTCTTGCGTCTCTTGCGTCTCTTGCGTTATTTTTTTATTCTCCAGAACCAAAGCACTAACTGTTATAATCCCATCCACCCATTAACTGAAAATCCTGAACAGGAAAACAACATGAACACACTGAAAACCATCACACTGGCTTTATTGCTAGTGATCATATCGGTAGCAGGGCTGCGAGCGGAAGAAGTTTCGCTGGAGCAGCTAATACAGTTAAACCAAGAAGCTCAACAAGCCTATTACATTGCCGACTATCCCACTGACTTAAAACGATCAATGCTAAAATAGTCCACTCTTTTTGAATACTCACATTTTAAACCATGACAACTCAATCAATATCCTCAAAAGAACCTTTTGATGAGACGGCTAAAGCCTTTTTTTACCATCTGTTTAAAAATTGGGGCCTTCAGGTGGAAACGGAAAAAGAAGTTTTTTCTCGTTCACGCAAGATCGATCTCGTAGTGACTTGTACTGACACCGATCGTACCCATTTACAGAATACCGTCTTTGCCCATTTTCGCCAACTCAATGCCGTTGAATTAAAAGGAATTCATGATCCCTTAACGGTGGCGAATTATTTTCGGATCATGATGCGCGTTTGGGCCCTGGGTGATCAGATACATCAAGAACAGAAATTAGCCAAATCCTCAACTGATGATGAACAGGAGAGCAGCGAGCCCTATTTACTCGCCAACCAACTCACGGTAACGATAATTTGCGTCACTCGCCCGGACAGTATTTTGCGTCAACTCAAAGAAGAATATCGCTTTGTTCAAACTGAGGAGCCGGGCATTTATTACTGTGATGAGGTACTCGAAAAATGGATTATCTATCCCAGTGAACTCGAATTGATCCCGAAAAATTACCCGCTTTTGTCGTTAGCACAGGGTAAGAAATTAGATGAATTTATTGCCTTGTGTTTGCGCGAAGGATTAAATGACTATTTGCAACTGATCATCGACATTGGACTTGCCACCGATCCAAGCGTGATTCTGCAAAAGATTTTGGAGAACTGCAATATGAAACCTCAAATACGAGAAGAAACTTGGCCCGTGATTGACCAATTTTTCCAA
>JAYQWI020000212.1:0-2211 GCA_035871815.2 Candidatus Parabeggiatoa communis | reverse complement strand
AGTGCTTGGGATACGGGTGCGGTTCCGACTCCCAATGATTGGGTACTGATTCAAGGCAGACATACAATCGTCCTACCCAGTGCCATTTCCTCAGATACCAATCGTCTTCAAGTACGGGGAATTTGCATTCTCCAAAATGGCGTTTTGCAAAGTGACTTTAACAGGCATAACACATCGCCTTCAAGGATCCATTTGTTTGCAGCGAGTATACGTAACCAAGGTACGATTACGGGTGCAGGCGGTGTAAATGGTTCTGGCCCAGAAAATAGGCCTGACCTTTATGACCATGCGACTAATGGCAGTAGTTTGTTGATTTATGTCAATCGTTTCGAGAATGATGTCACAGGTCAAGTTTTAAGCGGTTCTCGTGGTGGTCGTGGTGGTAATGAGTTTCCCCATCTGTACCTGAGTCATGGGCAGTATATGAATTCTCAAGGCGGTCATGGTGGTCGCATAGAGATATTCCCAGCTATTTTCATTAATAATGGTCGGGTTCAAGGTGGCTTTGGTGGAGATGCTGATAATTTTAATCACTGGGGAGACTGGATTGATGGGAATGTTCGAGGCGGAAATGGTGGTTTGGTGCGCGTATTTTCTACAAATTTAGCCATGTCTAGTAATGCACCCTCTGTAGAAATTAGAGGGGGTTGTGGAGGTTATGCTGATGGTGTTGGACGTTGGCAAACGACTACAAACACGACTACAATCACTACTTGGCGCTGGACATGGTGGCGTACTATTTGGAGGACTAACAGGAATACTAGTTCCAATATTACCGAAGGAACAAGAAGAACTGTTGAAGGTGGCATAGGTGGTAATGCTTCTGTTAACGTTGGAGATTTTTCTGGTTTGGTTGCTAGTGGCTGTAATGGTCAAACCTTCAATAGAACGCTTGAAAATACTGTCAATAATACTGAACGTAATACTCGTTGGCGTACATGGGTAAGATCAGACCCAACTACTATAAAAATGAGTAATACAACTCGTTTTGAAGAAACTGAGAATATTGTTATCTTCGGTGGTGAAGATTGGATAATGGATCTTCGTGAACTTAGCGAAGGCGCTTTTAATGCTGGCGAAACCATCACTTTGGCTATTGGTAAAGATGGTGTAATTGACTTGCGTGGTGTGAGTGGCAAAGTCTTTAAAGCTGGTACCAAGCTCGAAATCTTTGCTGACAAGATTCTGTTAGATGACGGTGTCACTTTAGCCGATTTAGCCGATACACCTGAAATCATCGTCAAACCAAGCAAGATTCTTTACAACGTGGAAGCGTCTTATCCCGAACATATTGTTGGCGAGCCAGGAAAAGTGATACCGGTAACGGTGACTTTAAACAATGCTGGGCCTACGGAAGACACCTATACGATTAGTACGAACAATACGGCAGGTTGGGATTTAGGCCTACCGCCTAAAGTTCAAGTTAATAGTATGCGGCGTAGTGAGTTAGCCTTTGAAATCACACTACCAGAAACACGCGGTGAAGAAAATGTCATCACCCTAACAGCCACATCGCAAGGTGATTCTGAGGTACAAGCCGTTGCAGAAATTCGCGTCACGGTGAAGAAAGCAGAACGCATTACGGCTCGGACTGCTGAAGATCAAAACGCTGATATCGTCTTAGCTATTGATGATACCATCACGATGGCTTCGGAACTCTTCATGGTTTCTAATGCGATAGAAAGTTTCCTAGGGCAATTTGTCAAAAAAACGTGGCCTAGCGAAGAGGAAGTGGAAGCCTTTATGGCACCCTATAGCGAAGAGAATCCACCTTCTGATGAAGAACTGAACGCTTTTATGGCTCCGTTTGAAATTGAAGCGCCCAGTGTTGAACTCATTACTTTCAAAGACGATGTCACTTCCCGCGTTGTCACGAGCGACTTAGGCGATGTCATCACCCGCATTCGTAGTATCCAACCTTCGGGTGGCGATGATTGTCCAAATGCCTCGGTTGCCGCGATAGAATCGGCTTTGGAAAACATCAATCCCAACGGTCAAATCTTTATCGCAACAGCTTCCGCCCCGCATAAAGATGCAGCGGCAGCAATTGCTAAAGCACAGGAAAATGGTGTCAAAGTCCATGTGATCTTGACAGGCAGTTGTGGTGACGAAGCCACTGAGAAGGCGCTTTATAAAGGGATTGCTGATGAGACGAAAGGTACGTTTAATTGGTTGCCTAGAGGGCTTATCAATCCTGAAGTCTTGAATGTT
>JAYQWI020000211.1:0-13633 GCA_035871815.2 Candidatus Parabeggiatoa communis | reverse complement strand
TTCAAGACTAACAGATTATCGAACAAACTGTCGTTTATAAGATAATCTGTTAGCTTGATATGGTACAACGAATTAGGAAATAAACGAATAAGCCTATTCTGTCTAAAACCAACAGATTATCGAACAAACTCTAGTTGATAAAATCAATCATTGGAAGTCAACTCAAAGGCAAGCAGTATAGATTAAAAAACATCAATGATATCAATATTGGTTGAAAGTGAAACTTGATTATTGCTCATTGAATAAGGTAAGGATTGGGATAACCTAAGTCGTCTAATAGGCTGATTTCTAATTCTTCCATGATTTGCGCCTGGGCTTCATCAATATGGTCGTAGCCTAACAGGTGCAAAGTACCATGTATGACGAGATGTGCCCAATGGGCGACTAGGGATTTATGTTGTTCAGCAGCTTCTCGGGCAACTAAGGGGGCACAAATCACAATGTCCCCCAGTAAAGGTAGCTCGACACCTGGCGGAGATTCAAAGGGGAAAGACAAGACATTGGTGGGTTTGGGGCACTGTCGCCAAGTGTCATTTAATTGCTTTGATTCAGCTTCATCGACAATGCGTATCGTGAGTTCGACTGATGAGGGTAAAAGGGGAGCATTTTGAGGGCTCAAGGTATTCGCATTTTCCGTGTTATCCCCTTTCCCTTTATGATGAGCTTTTAAAACGGTATTAACCCAATGAGTGAGGCTCTCTTGATGAGGTAAATCGGGTTCATCACTGGCGTATTGTATGTCTACGTCTATCATGATATTTTGTCTTCCCGTTTTGGCGGATCGGAAGCGATTTTTTTGCGTTCAGCACGTTCATAAGCATTAATGATACGGGCAACAATGGGATGTCGCACGACATCCTTAGCATCAAAAAAGCTAAAACTCACACCGTCCACATTTTGAAGTATTTCAATGACATGGCGCAAACCCGATCGCGTTTCACGCGGTAAGTCGATTTGAGTGATATCACCGGTGACGACTGCAGTCGAATTAAATCCGATGCGTGTTAAAAACATCTTCATTTGATCAACTGTGGTGTTTTGCGCTTCATCAAGAATGATAAATGCATCATTTAAGGTACGTCCACGCATGTAGGCCAGTGGTGCGATTTCGATGACATGGCGTTCTATCAATTTGATCACCCGTTCAAAACCTAACATTTCATATAGGGCATCATATAAGGGACGCAAATAAGGATCGACCTTTTGTGCCAAATCTCCAGGCAAAAATCCGAGACGCTCACCGGCTTCCACAGCGGGGCGGACTAAAATTAAACGGCGTATTTGATCGGATTCCAAGGCTTCGACAGCACAAGCTACCCCTAAATACGTTTTTCCGGTACCGGCTGGGCCGATGCCAAAATTAATGTCATGTCGCCTAATATTATTCAAATACTGGCGTTGATTATGGCCTCGCGCCTTAACCTTACTGCGACGAGTCCGTACAACGATTTCGCTTTCCTCAACATTGTCATCGGCCGAGGGTGTTTCTAAGAGTTCCTCGACATGAGCCGTTTGAGAAAACAAATGAACACTGGCAGGATTTAAGGTTTCATCACGGGTAGCGCTGTAAAGAGCATTAAGAAGTTCCGTCACATTCTGTACGGCCGGGGGGAGTCCAATAACACGAAATTGATGCCCCCTATTCTGAATTTCTACACTGAAACGTTGCTCTAATTGACGCAAATGTTCATTATACTGTCCACAAAGATTGGATAAACGTTGGTTATCCAGTGGTTCTAAAGTAAAGTCACTGGTAATCATTTTGTAAGTTATTTATTAGTTATCAATTATCAGTTATCACATCAATTATCACATCAATTAACAAAATTGAAATGGTTTATCACAGATATCTGTTTTTGTACAAACTTGGTTCCGAGCTTCGCTCGATCAAGTTGAGCTAGGTTTACGTTCCAACTTTAGTTTGCAATTATAGATATTCAGATAATTATTTTCAAAGAAGGGTTCGATCTAAAACCAATCTCACGCTTCGGCGCTTCGATGCCAAGTAGAGACGCACGGCCGTGCGTTTCTATCAATGCGACTTTGCGACTTTGCGCGAAGCGTGAGATTAAAAATGCCACCCTTTTTGAAATTATTTTTTTGAAAATCTATAGTTTGTCAATTCAAACTAAAACCTGGGGGAATGATCATTGATAATTGATCATTGATAGATTTCACCCCGTAGCGAATTAGGCAAGGCTTCTGTAATCCGCACTTCTACAAATTGCCCTATCAAAGACGCTTTTCCGACGAAATTCACGACTCTATTATTTTCTGTGCGCCCTGCTACTAATTCTTTAGGATTTTTACGTGAAGGCTGTTCAACCAAAATCCGCTGTATACTGCCAACCAATGATGCACTAATCGCATGAGCCATTTCAGTGATACGCGCTTGCAACTGAGCAAGACGTTGTTTTTTGAGTGCTATTGGGACATCATCAGGTAAACTGGCGGCTGGTGTTCCAGGGCGAGGGCTGTAAATAAAACTAAAAGAGTGATCAAATCCAATTTCTTCAATCAATTGCATAGTCGCTTGAAAATCTGCCTCTGTTTCTCCCGGAAAGCCGATAATAAAATCGGAAGACAAACTTAAATCGGGGCGTACTGCTCGCAATTTGCGTACTTTTTGTTTATATTCCAAGGCAGTATGCCCCCGTTTCATGAGACTTAAAATTCGATCCGAACCACTTTGCACGGGTAAATGTAAATGACTGACTAATTTGGGTACTTCCGCGTAGACTTGAATGAGATTCTCGGACAATTCTAGTGGGTGAGAGGTGGTATAACGAATTCGCTCTATGCCATCAATCGCTGCAATATAGGTTATCAACAAGGCTAAATCCGCTATATCACCCTCTGCCTTATGGCCTCGATAGCCATTGACATTTTGTCCAAGCAGGGTGACTTCCCGCACACCTTGATCTGCTAAGAAAGCCACTTCTGCAATGACATCATCAAATGGACGACTGACTTCTTCACCGCGTGTGTAAGGTACGACACAAAAAGTACAATAATGACTACACCCCTCCATAATGGACACAAACGCAGTTGGGCCTTCAGCCTTGGGCTCTGGCAAACTATCAAACTTTTCGTTTTCAGGAAAAGAAATATCAATCTTATGTTTGTGAGTGCGTTGCACTTCAGACAGCATATTCGGCAAGCGATGCAGTGTTTGTGGCCCAAAAATTAAATCGACATAAGGGGCACGCTTACGAATCGCTTCACCTTCTTGACTCGCGACACAACCGCCTACGCCAATCACGACATGAGGATATTTTTCTTTCAACTGTCGCCATCTGCCCAACTGTGAATACACTTTTTCTTGCGCTTTTTCACGGACAGAACAAGTATTTAACAATAAGACATCGGCTGCGGCTGGATCATCAGTCAGTTCTAGCCCGTGAGAGGCTTGTAAGGCATCTGCAATGCGTGATGAATCATATTCATTCATCTGGCATCCGAAGGTTTTGATATAGAGTTTGTGTCCCATGGCATATAGAGTTTGTCAGATAATCGCTTGGCCTTAAATATTATTCAATATCAAGAATATCAATGTGTTGAGAACTGAGCCTTGATCATTGATCATTGATAGGTATTCAGGTTATTTTTGAAGGTGTAAGGGGATTATAAGATTTTGATAACCCCCTTTTCCAAACTTATCTTGACCAACAAGTCTATTTTTCTATTGAAAATGTTGAATGTTTAGAGTTGAAGCTTTCAGAAAAAATGACAACGTATTTTTGACTTAACATTATTGTTTTCATTAAAAAATGAAGACTTGAAAAATCACAATTCACACACTTAAGACGACTTATGGGTAAAGCTTAGCTTTGGAAAAAGGAGGAGATTTGCATTACAATACGGGTAAACCTAAATGCTCAACCATTAAGGAAAAATCCGGTTCATCGTGTAATACGGTTAATTTATTAACCACACAAAACGTACCTACTATTAGGTTCGTTGTATTACGAATACTCAGGCCCTTTTGACGTAGCAAGCGATAATTTTGTGCGCTTTGCAGAGCCATCTCTTGCCCCAACATTTCTCGAAAGGGTAAACAAGTGAGTAAATGTTTGACCCGATCAAAATCGGTATCAGTGCGAAAACCTTGCAAGACTTCATTCAAAATGATATCCCCTACGATAACTTGACCATTAGCCAGTATATCGTCCAGCAATTCAGTTTGTGAAGTCGTTCTACCATTAAAGTAGTCAATCCATATTTTCGATACTGGTAAAATCATTTGTCCGTTTGCCCCTCCTCAGTATTCTCATCCCAACCCCAGGGCATCTTGCCTCGTAATTGGCGAATCTGTTGTTGAGCTTGCATGTGAACATAAAAGTTCAGTGCTTGTTCGACAACAGCCTTTTTAGTTTTCAAGCCACTGAAATTAGTGGCTTTTTGAAACAATTCATCGTCAATATTGACGTTAATACGCATGATGTTACCTCTTGTTAAGTATCGCCTTATAAAATTAGATTATTGGCACGTATAAGTCAAGCTTTGTACAAACGGGAAAAGGCAAGTCAAAAATTAAAAAATGAACAGTCTGAAATCAGTTCAAATAATCTTCTAGGTAAAAGTTTTGTGGAGCAAAACTTTTGCGTAGAATTCTCTTATTAAATCATTTTAAATAACTTAATTGAAATTTTTGATTTGTATAATATTCTCTTGAATATCCTTATTGCATAATAGTTACTTTAGCAGAAGAATATATTTATAGTTTTTCAAATCATTATCAACCTATGCCCTTATAAAATTGCAAATTGCAAATAAAGAGAACTTCTGAAAAAAGGGTTGTTCCTCAAAGTGACTATCTTGGCAACTCAGAATAGCCGTTTAAATCAATTTAATAATCAGTAGCTACATATACATACATAAGTCTTTTAACATTTTGATCTGCGGAACCGAAGGGAAGCTTCGCTAAATCAGCTGTTTAAAGCGATCTAAAGCGTTCTATTCTTAATTTCAAAAAATGTTAATTTATTTTTGTTGAGCGACTTAAATCTTATATATTAGAGTCTGTGTCACTCTGTGGTACGCGGTGAATTTTATTCGATGTTCAAGTTTTTCCGCGCAAAAACTTGAAGCTTGAATTGAATGTTGAAAGATAGGTGAAAAAGGCCTCATGACATGAGATAATCAAATTAGTCTTAATACAATATACAAGTAAGCGTATTTTTGACAGTATGAAAGGCCTTTACAGATACGCTTTGTGCATTCGCATCACATAAAAGGTAGTCATTTAATCTCAAAATCAGTAAAAGGAGTCTGAAACAAATGTCCCCAAATCGAAGCCAAACTCATGAGCAGAACCGTGTATCAGGCATACCAAGCCAAACATCAATAAAAGCCGGTGCCTGTCAAATGTCTCGCAGCTTGGAACAACAACAAGCTGGCAAATGTCAATCGAAACAAAATTCAAATGCCTGTCACTCACTAAAAAGCTCAGGCTGTCAGATTCCGGCCAATATCTTTGGGATTGCCTAATTAGAGACTTAGGAACGAAAAGCCTCAATGTTTGACAGGGATTTACCTTGGTTCAAGTTCCTTGTGGAACAAAGTGATAAAGGGCAACCACGATGAATTGCCCCTATAAAGAGTGTATATAGGGGCAATCCCTTGTGCTTGCCCATAAAACCACTTCTTAATCTGCGTTAATCAGTTAAATCAGTCAAATCAGTCAAATCAGCGTTCTATCCTTTTCAAATAATAACTGATAACTTAAATTGTGACAACAAGAAAAAAGATTGTTGGTATATTATTGGTTCTTTTGAGCGGTGGATGGCTATTTGTGATTCCCTTTATTCCATTAACAAGCAATAAAACAGTCAATTTCCATTTTCCTGTTGAAGAAGGTGCGATTAAAAGTGCGGGGGTAAAACAAAATCCATAAAAAGTTATCCAAAATTTATTTTGGATGTTCTCCCCCACACTTTTAATCGCACCCTGTTGAAGGCGTTGTGCAATATTGATATTGGTTTTTTTTGGCTACCCTGGCTGTTCTACAGTTTGTCCCGTCACCTTGAGGACATTAGCGCATGTTTATACTCATTACTGGAAAATTTATCAGGATGAAGCCTTAAAAGTTGTTTTTGTTAATTTAGAGTTAGGGATGACAGCCGAAGTCACCATGAGGTATGCGAAGCATTTTCATCTGAATTTTCGGATTTATCACCTGTCAAAACGACAACAGAATCAACTTATGGACGAATTAGGGGTCTCTTTTTTCCAATATGAAGGGCAGGAACCTTTGCATACGAGCTATATTTATTTGTTGGAAAGACAATCAGCTGGTTGGAAAATGAAATAGGTCTACAGTCAACCAGATTTAAGTCGAATCAAATTTTATGAATGATTTAAGAGTGCTTAAAAGTCGTCGTTATTAAGCGTAGCGATAGGTTTAAAAAACTTTTTATACTTAGCATCGTCATAAATGGCGCTTTTTTTGATTTTTAAGCCAACAGCTAAAGCTGTTGTCTAAAAGCTCAAGTCAGGTGCTGGTGACTAACCCAATACTGCTTCATGTCATTTTTGTCATCATTTCAGTCGTTGTTTACTATTTTTTGATTGATGTGATTGTCCAACCGTTTTCTGACAATATCCGTTTTGCTGATGAATTGGAAAATAAAAATAAATTGGCTAAATTAGCCAAGCAGGAACTGCAAGTTGCAAAAAGGAAGCGAATATTGCCAAGAGTCAGTTCATGGCTAACATGAGCCATGAATTACGCACTCCACTCAGTGCTATTATAGGTTATAGCGAAATCTTACAAGAAGAAGCGGAATCATTAAGCGAGGCGGAGATTACCACAGACTTGCAAAAATAGACATTATACGATTAAATTATAAATGCTTGATTTCATTGCTTTTTGAAAAACAATTATTTTTAATAAAATCAATAAGTTGTGTTAAATCGGTATAATGTCTAATATATATTTTGCAGGTAAGCACTTGCTAAGTCTTATCAATGATATTCTGGATATTTCCAAAATTGAAGCGGGTAAGATGGAATTATACCTGGAGACATTCAGTTTACCTGATATGTTGCAAGATATTGTTGTGACTATTCAGCCCTTGGTAGACAAGAATCATAATACTTTAAGTGTTTCGTTGTCTGACAACTTGCTGGAGGTTCATGCTGATTTAATTAAAGTACGGCAAATTTTACTGAATTTTCTCAGTAATGCTGATAAATTTTGTCAAAAGGGTCAAATTGATTTGCAAGCAGAACGTGTGACAAAGGAAAATATAGATTGGATTCTATTTCCTGTTAGTGATCAAGGCATAGGAATGACTCAGGAACAAAAAGAATTGATATTTGAACCCTTTAAACAAGCATATGCTTCAACAACTCGAAAATAGGGGGTACTGGATTAGGGTTGGCTATTATTCAAAAAACAGAATGATGGGCGCTTTTATTGAATTAGAAAGTGAATTAGACAAGGGTAGTATTTTTACAGTCCATTGACCTGCATTTGTTTCAAATGATTGTTCCTAATTATGCAACACAAGTCATAATACGTGGGCCTGAAATAGAATACAGATAACGCAGATTATCATGATTGACACTGATTTAAAGCTAAAAAATCAGCGTTCGGGACAAAAGTTTTTGCGCGCAAAAACTCAATGAAGAGAACAGAAGGGAAGCGACGCTAAATCCGCGTTCTATTACATTTATCGAAATCTAAAACGGTTGAGATGGAATAATAATCCAAGAATAATTAACCAACCTTGTAAACTTGAAGAGAGGCCATTAACACTCACAAATATCCGCGATACAAATCTTTTTTTTAAAATAAAAAATCCTTGTCGTTTTCTTTTCTATAGTTTGTTCGATAATCTATTGGCCTTGGATATAATAAATATCAAGCTGTTGATAACAGAACACAGAACAAGCTTTCAAAGACAATGTTTCTGGATGCGAAATAACGAGGTGAAGGCCTATCAAATTCGGAGTCAAACATATGAATAAAATACATTCAAACGCTATAGCCAGCATTGAATTTAAGTTAAGCTGGCAAAGCCAATTTGCCTATCATGTTGATTGCTATTTTGGAGAAAAGGTCAATTTTTGGCGAGATTTTTTTCCTCAAGCGTTACAAGAGGCATTATTAGATAAAACAGTAGGGGATGAGGTTGATGTACCGTTGCCACATGATGATATGATCTTGCCTCATAACAGCCATAATATCTTTACTTTGCAACGCACCCAATTTAACAGCCGTTTTTTGCACGGCAAGATTCTTGATCCGCGTTTAGGTCGTTTTTATCCTAAAAAATTTCTGCAAAATGTTTCTGGAGCCGTTAAAGAAAAATTGACCCCATTTCGCTGTATCAGACTTGATGAAACAACGCTGCAAGTTGATTTTAATCACCCCTTAGCCCAACATACACTCAAATTGGCTGCGAAAGTCCATGAAGTCCAAGGTAGTCATGAGGAAAGAGGAGGCAGGTGTAATGATTGGGTAGAAATAATGACCCGTAATGGCATTGGTTTTCAGAGCCGTTACGAAAATATGCCTACCGATTTTTTTTATGATGATCCTTTTGCCAGAATGGATTGGACTGACGACAGCGAATTTTACAGCACACCTCGCCTTGTAAGCCATCTGGATGCTAAAGCTATCGAAGTCATCACGGGTTTTTATAGTCAATTTATTAAACCCGGCATGAAGGTATTAGATTTGATGAGCAGTTGGAAATCGCATCTTCCAGAAAAATTAGAATTAGCCGATCTGATGGGACTCGGATTGAATCAAGAGGAGTTAGAAAATAATAATCAGTTGACAGGCTATCTTCTTCACGATTTGAACAAAACGCCACGTATACCATTTGATGACAAGGCATTTGACGCGGTTATTTGCACAGTTTCTGTTGAATACCTGACTCAGCCTTTTGAGGTTTTTCAAGAAGTGTCACGGATTTTAAAAGCGGGGGGCTATTTTATCGTTACCTTCTCTAATCGTTGGTTTCCGCCCAAAGTGATCAATATTTGGCCTGAACTTCACGAATTTGAACGTCTTGGACTTGTCATGGAATATTTTTTAAAATCAGAGCAATACAATCATTTATCCACGTATTCTATGCGAAATTTTCCACGACCAGCGGATGATAAATATATCCATGAAAGTCAATATGCCGATCCGGTGTTTGCTGTCTGTGGACAGAAGGTTTAGATTGAATTCCTGGATTTTTTGAGATTGATTCGATATCTCAAACGCTAGCCATAAAAAAACCGGGTATCCCCGGTTTTTAAAATAACAGCCATTTCAGATGCCACAATTAGAGAGAGCGGTTTTCAAATAGATTCTAAGCTTCAGCAGATTTATCACTTGTTTCTGGTCTATCTACTAATTCCACAATAGCCATAGGCGCTTTATCTCCCTGCCTAAAGCCATATTTAAGAACGCGTAGATACCCGCCTGGACGCTCTTTATAACGAGGGCCGAGTTCATTAAACAATTTAGTCACTATTTCCCTGTCGCGCAATCTAGCAAAAGCCAAACGACGGTTTGCGACACTGTCCTTTTTAGCCAAAGTAATCAATGGCTCAACAACACGACGCAGCTCTTTTGCTTTAGGCAAAGTCGTCTTGATGAGTTCGTGACGCATTATAGAAACCGCCATATTTTTAAACATCGCCTTTCGGTGACTACTTGTACGATTAAGCTGCTTACCAGCATGACGGTGACGCATAATTTTCCTTTTCAGTTATCAGTTCCAAGCAAAAGTTTTTTGTACGCAAAAACTTTTGCGTGGAAAGGTCAGCGAAGCTAAATAAGTTATCAGTTATCAGTGTTTATAAGTGTCATTAACTGGTAATGCTTTACTGGTAACTGCTTTATTTCGTAATTTGTGATCAAATATCATCACAAAAAACAAATCGATTTACTGTATAGCGCCAGGAGGAATAATGGATTATGTTTTGCTAAGTTTCGCCGCTATCAGAGAAGACTTTTACAGCAACAATTATTTCTTTCTCCACTCTCCCCGTACGCACAGAGACAAAACCCACGCCAATCTCGGTAGAACGAGCCTACCGTACAGGCGGAGGTCATTATTAGATTTGAAGCATCATTCAATTCAAGGCGTTTGTTATTTTAATCAAATGCCTTGTTAAACACTTTTATCCCTTATTATAGACTTGTTGCAAAATAAAACTGAGATAATTTTATTTATAAATCATTTCTAAAGGCTGTGTATTATGTCATTTAATTTCAAATATTTAAGTTATTTCGCAACAACTCTTATAAATAACTATCATTGAATTAAGTTCAAAAACTCAAGAAGAATTATTGGTGGGAATCTGTTGTTCCTCAGAAAGAGTGGGAGGTTGCCAATTTTCCAAATGCATACCTAGAGACAATCCTCGTGACGCTAATACGTCTTTGATTTCAGTTAGCGACTTCTTACCAAGGTTAGGTGTTTTCAATAATTCATTTTCAGTTTTTTGAATCAAATCACCAATAAAAAAAATATTTTCAGCTTTCAAACAATTAGCAGAACGTACTGTCAATTCCAATTCATCTACTGGCCGCAATAAAATTGGGTCTATCTCGTTTTTTTCTGTCCGGATTTCTGTTTCAACATTGCCTTCCAATTCGACAATCACGGAAAGTTGATCCCGTAAAATGGCAGCCGCTTGTCTAATAGCATATTCTGGCTTGATTGTACCATTGGTTTCCAACTCAATGATAAGCTTATCCAGATTAGTACGTTGTTCAACACGCGCACTTTCAACTCGGTATGCCACCCGTGAAATAGGACTAAAAGACGCATCTAACCTTAATGTACCCGCAGGACTGCTACTACTTTCACTATCCTCCTCCTCGTAGCGCTGACTTGCAGGCTGATAACCCCGTCCCATCATCACTTTTAACGTCATGTTAAGTTCACCCGCCTTGGTCAAATTGGCAATCAGATGATCAGGATTGACAATCTCAACATCGTGTTCCAAAGTGATGTCTCTGGCACACACCGGCCCTGGGCCCTTTTTAGTGAGTTGCAAGGTCACCTCTTGGCGATCTTGCATACGAATAGCTAAGCCTTTTAGATTTAATAAAATGTCAATGACATCTTCCTGCACACCCTCAATAGTGGTATATTCGTGTAACACACTGTCAATCATGACTTCTACCACTGCCGCTCCTGCTAGAGAAGACAATAATACACGTCTGAGAGCGTTACCTAAAGTATAGCCGAAGCCACGGTCCAAAGGCTCTAATGTTATCTTAGCAGTCGTGTCATTGAGGTATTTAACATCAACTATACGCGGCTTTAATAATTCCATCACATTGGATTGCATATTCAGTTGGATTAAGTGAACCGTTACTAGTTATCAGTGAATTCATAAAAACTGATTTACTTAGAATACAACTCTACTACAAGTTGTTCATTAATATCGCTAGGCAATTCCATACGTTCTGGGACTGCTTTAAACAAACCTTGCATTTTATTGACATCCACATCAACCCACTCTGGGAAACCATATTCCTGAGCATTGCTTAATGCTGTCTTAATACGCAACTGTTCACGACTTTTCCCACGAATGCTAATCGTATCATTTGCTTTGACTAGGTAAGAAGGAATATTGACCCTCTTATCATTAACTAAAATCGCTTTGTGGCTCACTAACTGTCTTGCTTCAGACCGTGTAGCCGCAAACCCCATGCGGTAAACCACATTATCTAAACGACTTTCAAGCAATGAAAGTAGATTTTCACCCGTCGAACCTGATTGGTGATTCGCTTTTAGGTAGTAGTTATGAAATTGCCGTTCCAAAATACCATATAATCTGCGTAATTTTTGTTTTTCACGCAATTGCAGAGCATAGTCGGACATTCTTGGACGTTTGTCACCATGCTCTCCTGGCATTTTTTCTAATTTACATTTAGACTCTAAACCTCGTGTACGACTCTTTAAAAATAGATCGACACCTTCACGACGGCTTAATTTACATTTAGGGCCGATATATTTTGCCATATTAACTTTTAAGTTTTCACTTATAGAGGTTAAAAAAATTTTTCGCTCAACCTCATTAGGTATGGGAGATAGGACACACATCACTCCGATAAACAATCTAATTGAATATAAGCAAATTAATTAGACTCTGCGCCTTTTAGGTGGGCGGCAGCCATTATGCGGAATAGGTGTAACATCCGTGATACTTGTAATTTTAAAACCATTAGCATTGAGTGACCTCACCGCAGACTCACGCCCCGGTCCAGGTCCTTTAATCTGTACTTCCAAATTTTTGACACCAAAATCTTTAACCACATTACCAACTCTTTCCGCTGCGATTTGAGCAGCAAAGGGGGTACTTTTGCGAGAACCCCGAAAGCCACTGCCTCCAGCGGTTGCCCAACCCAAAGCATTACCTTGACGGTCAGTAATGGTAATAATAGTATTATTAAAAGAGGCATGCACATGAGCAATGCCATCGGTGACATTCTTTTTTACCTTCTTACGTTTAAGCGGTGCTGTTTTCGCCATTTTTAATTTTAATTTAACCGTTAAAATTGGTTAAGTGTGATTAGAATTGTCCCGGAAGCTAAATTATTGAGTTTTTATTGTACTTTTCAATAATATTAGTTTAGGGAGCAATCTTATTATATACAATCAATTGGTTGGAAACCATTATTTCTTTATAGGTTTCCGTGGTCCTTTCCGAGTACGAGCATTAGTACGGGTTCGCTGACCACGTACAGGTAATCCACGTCGATGTCGCATACCACGATAACAGCCTAAGTCCATTAAGCGTTTAATATTCATTGCCACTTCACGACGCAAATCACCTTCTACATTGTATTTAGCTACCTCAGCACGTAAGCTTTCTAACTCTTCTTCTTTCAAGTCTTTAGCCTTGATAGTTGGAGAAATGCTACAGGATTTACAAATTTGTTGTGCTGAAGTGGGCCCAATACCGTAAATAGAGGTCAAAGCAATTACTGTGTGTTTCTGTACGGGAATATTAATGCCAGCAATACGGGCCATAATAACTCTTTCCCTTTCATTTATTAGTAGTTCGTCACAAAAATTTTGTTCGAAGAGGTCAATATTTAGCGACGAAATCAGTTATTGGTTATGAAGTTATCAGTTAGTTATGTCATATTTTCCGAAAAATGGAGGAGTCTAAGCTTTCGTTGCTGCCCCAAGGCTCAGATCAAATCCACCTTCAATATTTCTTGAAGTGCTGATGAGTTGATGCCTTCAAAAGTTTTCGTCCAATATTATTAACATTGTTACATCCTAATTTAAAAAAAACCTATTCCTAAATGAACCTAATTCATTGAAAATACAAAATACCCTATAAAAAGAAAAATACAGAAGTTAGCTTATTAATGAAACAAGTTTAATAAAGCAAGTTTAATAATTATCGCTTAAATTTACTAATCGAAAATTTACTAATCGAAAATCATCCTTGTCGTTGCTTATGTCGCTTATCAGTGCAAATCACTTGAACTCTTCCATGTCGGCGGATAATTTTACATTTTCTACAAATTTTTTTTACAGAAGCTCTTACTTTCATTTTGTTTTCCTTAAATCAGTTATCGGCTTTCAATTAATTCTCAATACTCATTAGTAACTGACAACTAATAAACTTGAATTGGATTTTGGAGACAAATGATACA
>JAYQWI020000210.1:0-3472 GCA_035871815.2 Candidatus Parabeggiatoa communis | reverse complement strand
ATTGTAGAGACGCGATGCTTCGCGTCTCTTTGCGGTAAAATACCTGTTTATTTGTGGTTCAGTACTTACGTGTACGGCATCCTACACTCACCAGAATACAAAACCCGCTATGCAGCCGACTTAAAAAAGATGCTTCCAAGAATCCCTTATGCCAAGGATTTCAACGCATTCAGCAAAGCTGGCCGTGATTTAGCACAATGGCATTTAAACTATGAAACAATTGAACCTTATCCAGTTCAAGAGTCCACAAGTGATTTTGCCCAAGAACCAAAAGAATTTTACCAAGTTCAAAAGATGACGTTTGCAGGTAAAGTAAGGGAGCCGGACAAAACCAGCATTATCTACAATAGCAAAGTCACATTAACAGGTATCCCATTAGAGGCTTATGATTACATCGTCAATGGTAAGTCTGCTATTGAATGGATTATGGAACGTTATCAAGTCACCACCGATAAAAATAGCGGTATAACTAACAATCCCAATGATTGGTCAGAAGACCCACGTTATATAGTGGACTTGGTTAAACGTATCGTTAGAGTGAGTATTGAGACTATGAAAATAGTGGATAAATTACCAGAATTGGAAGAAAGGTTATAGGATAAAGGCTCTCGTATCAACACAAGCCAAATTGAATAGATTAGTTATTCAAGTTAAGATAAATAGGGTGTATACTAAGGGGCTTTACAAAAGGCTTAGATTGAACTAATATTACAAAAGAAATTTAGGCATCCTAATTTTTTATTGATTGGGAATTGGTTGTAAGTTTTCTAACTTTATCTTGGAGACAGACTTTCAGCTGCTCAAGAATGGTGTTAGCACACTAAGGCAATAACTAATGACACTTTATGAAATATTATCATTAACAATTTCAATTACTGGATTTGTCGCAGTTATTATTTCTCTATTATTTGTCGCAAAACAAACTAAGATGGTTTCTGAATCTCTTCATGAAAGCACTTTAGAACATACCATGACACAGATTTTTGATTTGTCCAGGATATTTATCGAATATCCTGAAATCCGAAAATATTTTTATTCAAGAAAGAACATTGAAGAGTCCCATACTGATTTTGAACGTGTTAAAGCAGTAAGTATTCTAATTCTTGATACATTCGATTATTACTTTGTAAATAAACACTTACTAAGCACTACTTATGAAAAGAATAAAGCTCGTTGGGAATTATGGATTGTAGATATGTTTCAAAATAGTCCAGTATTGCGAAAAGTGTATTCTGAAAGTATAGAGGGGTATCCTAATGATATTCAAAGTCGATATCAGATAGCACAAGACGGCATACCATGAATGATAAATGATAAAAGTGTTTAGATTCACCAAAGCGCGAATTCGCGTTTTGAGATTCTACGAGTGTTTCCAGCGATTGAGATAATGCAATTAAGAAAGCTTGAGTAGTATCGGCACGATAATAATTATTCATTTCACCTATTATTAGTAAATGAATATAACCATCCGATCCGTCGCTTGCCATCACCAGTCGCCCGAACCAAGCTACTCACTCTGTCGTTGCTACCACGATTACGCCCATGACCCGCTTGACCATTAGAATTATGAACAATGAATGATGCTATCGCCAGCCGTCGGTCATTCCAATTCGTCGCTCGCTATGGCCAGCCGTCAGGGCCGACAATATCTTTAGCTACTATCCCTAACCCAATATTCATGCGCCTTGCACCTATGTTGGTGAAAATATGCAAGCCGATTTTCAAGTCGGTACTTCAACTTTGATACAAGAGTATGATGAATGGTTTTACAGCGGCCGCTGTAGATCATGGGGGCTGTAAATGATGGGGGCTGTAAATGATGGAAATGCTACCAAGTGAAACGGGATATCCCGCTTCAGTCAATGGTTGATAGGTTTGATCGCAATCGAGTTTTTAATAAACACACGTTATCATTGAAATCCTATTTTAAATAGGGACTTATTTGATAGATTGAGTATTGAGAATAGGTGGGTGGCGGCCGCTACACCGAGCCATGACCCGCATAAACATTGGGGTGTGAAGTATGAATAGCGCAGCGGGCCACTGATCCATCGGTGTGCGGGCTATAACTTTGCACCGGGCCACAGCTAGATCGCTGTGCCGGGCTACAACTTCGGCCACTTGCTATTATGATGATGAGCAAAACGCTGAGTATTCACTTCACTACCATACAAAGAATATGGATATTTAATCGCAGTCATTTTTTTAGCGATAAGGCCTTAAACTTCATTGCATTAAAAAAAGCCCGTATCAACTTAATAATTGATCAGGCTTAAAAAATTTTTGCCCTTAGAGGGACTTGCAAAACTCCGAGGCTCAACCAGAAATCAATAACTTACCAGTACTATTGAGCCTGTAAGTTATTGATTTATCGTTTATGCCCAAGAGTTTTGCAAGAGGCTCCTTAGTTTTTATATATAATAAAATCAATCTTCATTTAATATTAGAGACAAGCAATTATGAAATTACTAATAAGCTTATTTATATTTACATACCCACTTATGGCTCAAGCCAATGTGAATGAAATTGATTTAAACAAAGAGTTTCCACATTTACTTTGTTCTATTTATAATCGTCTCGTACCTACACTTGCCAACGCAGCTTCAAAAGAGTCGTTCTCAAATGATTTTTATAAGAGAATAGCGGTTGGCGCATGGTTGACGGTGTTCGCAATGGACACATACAACGAAGGTTATTTTTCATATCATTTTCGTAATGTTATATGTACAGATGTTCAATGCAGTATACGAAGTTGGGAGTCATGTACTGACGATACTTCAGTACCAGGTGAAAGATTTTATGTTGTTTTTTCTAAGAAAACTTTTGATGAAATACTTCCCACAAAAGAAGGCTTGCGTGAGTTCGCAATAAATGTTGTTACAAGCCAATTGCCCCAAACTAATATTGGGTGCAAAGCTATGTATGATTTGCTGAAGCCCTACAAAGTTGATTTAGATTAATCACCTACTAATTCAGACGTTTTGTATACCCTCGACAGTACGTGAAGTAAAAAGAGTTTTTTACGCTTATTGAACTGATAATTGTGGTTGCGATTATCGGGATTTTGGCCGCTGTTGCTATTCCGGGTTACAACGACTACATGAAGAAAGTCAAAGTGGGTACAGCAATGGGGTATTTAGGTGGTTTTAAACTCCGATTCTAACTTATCTGGTTGAAGCAGAAAACCCGAATAGCAATGATTTGGCAACGACCAATAGGCTTGTTTATATTTAATAGGTTGCAATATAAAATGATATGATGTACTTTGTTGCACGGCTTTCACAATATGCCGTGACCCGTTATCAGCGATTAATGAGGGATAAAGATACTGTGCTTCGCGTCTATGCTGATTAATCAAAAATGAGATCGCGTTTTTGCAATGCCTTGTTTTTACAAAAACCTTTAAAATCAGCAACGTGTTGAGTTTTTTAGGGGTAGGCCAAAAACGGGGTTTTCTTCATAGAAATTGAGT
>JAYQWI020000209.1:0-2729 GCA_035871815.2 Candidatus Parabeggiatoa communis | reverse complement strand
GCTAATGCTTCACGGGCTTGTTCAATTTCAGGGGTCACATCAGAGACTAAATCAGGTACACCGATGACATAATCAAAGCCAGAATACTTATACTTTGAAACACTTGGATAATCCCGTAGCGTTTCAGCAAATCCATCTTGCACATAAGCAATAATGTCATCAATGGCTTTTTTACAAGGTGCCAAATCATCTAATGAACATGAGGTAGAGTTGCCATTTGAACCAAAAATCTTTATCAAGTCCTCAACTTTACCCCCTTCTTGGTGAGCAACCACTTCTAATGAACTTTCTTTTCTAGTCGTTTGAGAAAGACGGCTAACAGAAGCCTCTAAATCAATGGAAAATGGTACACAACAAATTTCACCTGCAAAACCAAATCCACCCCCAGCAGAAAATTCTGTCTTTTGTTGGGTTGTTTTAAACTTAAAGTTCATTTCGACATAAACTTTACCGCCTTTTGTTACCTCAGAGACATATTTATCTCCGCAGTACCTACGAAAATCACAAGCATTTTGTGCTGCTATCTTTCCACGTTCCGAAATTGAGATGTTGCCAATTCTTTCACTGCCCAAGTCAACATTATAATTAAGAACGTAGGATTGCATATACGAAGTCTGTCTAAACATTTTTTCGTAGTTAGCATTGGCATGCGCTTTGAAAAATTTTATAGACAACTTACCACCAGCACTCATCTTTTGAATCTCTAAAACATCCTTAAAATTAGAGATTAAGTTAGCAGATAAATCAGTTACTGATTTACCCAGTGGCGTAATAACACCATCCAAACATTCCTCTTGCTTTAACCAATTTCTATCACTATCTACACCGGCTCCCAACCAAGGAATCAAATCTTCAGAAGGGGGGGATAGGTTATTTAAAACAGGGCAAGTCGTGGATTGAGATGTTGGGCAACCATTGCTACCAGTACATTCCAAAGGATAGCTATGCGTACCCTCATTAGTACTAATCTGCAAACTAGCGATGCGTAAATTTTCACCAGACGGCGTACATTGCACCGTTATTGTTGGTGCTTGGATATATACTGCATTATCCGGGAGAGTAAGTGGAAATGCTGTTAATACTCTAAAGTCATTAGCATTTGTACCACTAATACGACTTGAATTGAGTACCAAATCGGCATTACCAGCTTCACTGATAATCAGATCAGAAGAAACTGGCGTACCGACAGGGGTGCTACCAAAATTAAGGGTGCTGCCTGATGCTGGTGTGGAAGAATACTTTGGCGTACTTGGTGGAGGTGAACCACTACTTATGGCATTCACCGCAACTAAACCAATACCAATTTCACCTGTCGGTTTGACGACAGCCGTATAGGCACCCTCTACTAAATCTAACAATAAACCGGCATCACTTGGATCGGGTAATTGTAGATGAGTTGGAATTTGAGGCGCATTTCGATGTCTTTGCCAACTCTCATTGGATTCCATTAACTCGCCAGAGGGGTATTTCGACAATGCCATTTGGGTATCAAGGTTAAGAGACAAGCCTAAGCCTTTTCCTAAGGCTCCGATCAGGACGCTTTGTGTGCCAGTCCCTTTAATAATAAAACCAGCAATGGCATTTTTGTCACTTTTTTCCACCGAGCAACGTGTACTGATATTGATTAAACGGCTTATGCTTTGCGGATCATCAAGATCATCAACACTGACTAAACCAATCCCGCTCGCCCCCTTGGGTTTAACAACAGCCGTATAAGCGCCTGCTGGCAAAGTCAATAATAAACCCGCATCTGTGGCATCAGGCAATTGCAAATGGCTAGGGATTTCAGCAGCCCTGATGTCACTTTGCCAATTGTCATTACGGGCAACAAATTCACTAGAGGGATATTTAGTCACCTCCATTTCAACGTCAAGATTAGGCGATAAGCCTAAGCCACGCCCAAGGCCACGTATTATGATCGTTTTGCTACCGCCTTCAATAATAAAACCGGCAATCGTATTACCCACACCCGATTTCACGATACAACGGCTGCTAATGTTCACAAGACGTGCCGAGTTGCTCGCTTGTGCAACTGAAAAAAACGCGATGAGCAAGACACCGATAAAAAGACTCAGTGATTTGCGGTGAACACTGTTTGACAACAGTGATGGGGGCCTAAAAATAGACCATTTAGAACACATTATTGACTCCTTATATTATGTAAGGGTTTCAATTTAATCTCTGTATCTGTCATAAGCCTTCTTAACAAAGCTAAATTGGCAAGACCACACAGGGCCTCGTCTTTGGGTGTTAAATAACTTGCTACAAACCCGCGCATTTATACCATATTATAAAATTCAGGTATACCTTTTTTTAATAGGTCAGGTAGAAGTTGTCGCTCATTGACGGTTTTGAATCACGAATGATGCGGATTTCGCAGATTGCATAATATTATATTGTCACATTGATATTGCCCTTTACGATTCATAGTTTGAATGGCATCACGCATTAGCTATCTCAATGAACAATTATCAATTATTAATTATTAATTATCATATCAATCTGTTATTAACACATTGGTACCTTTATATTTAAGGATGTCTCAGGCCAAAATTAGGTATCTGATAAACTATATCCTAAATGAGGGATAGAACGCTGATTATGGCCTGATCGGACTGATTTACGCTGATCATTAATCAGTTTCATCAGTCAAATCTGTGTTCTATCTTGAAAAAGAATATAGAACGCTGATTATCATGATTAAACTGATTAATGTTAAGCTTGTGTTG
>JAYQWI020000208.1:0-6257 GCA_035871815.2 Candidatus Parabeggiatoa communis | reverse complement strand
TTTGGCGAAATGTCATTTTTAACCCGATCATCACGAACAGTCACCGTCATTACCATAACCGCGTGCCAAATTTTAGAACTTTCCCAACCACATTTAGCGCAAATTATCGAACAATACCCGCAAGTGAAAAAAACATTGGAAGTGTATTACCAACAGCGTGTCGTTCAATGGCGGATGCGGTGATGATATATTGGTAGTTTTGTGATAATAGACTTGAAATTATTAAAACCAAGCGAGTTCTAATTTATAATTAAGTTTTTTAAACAAACTAACGAAAAATGGCTTACACACAAGATAATCTTGATTTTACGGTGACGACTCCCCTTGGGAAAGACAAGTTATTATTTAAGAGTCTCCAAGGCGATGAGTCCATTTCTGGCTTATTTGATTTTAAAGTAGAATTGTTGTCGGAAGCCAAGGAGTTGGACTTTAAAAAAATCGTGGGTAAAAATATCACGGTGACAATGCAATTTGCTAATAAAAATAAGCGTTTTTTTAATGGCATTGTCATGCGCTTTGTACAAGCGGGCGGTGATGCGCGCTTTACTATTTATTATGCCGACGTTCGTCCCTGGTTGTGGGTGTTATCTTTAACCCAAAATTGTAAAATATTTCAAAATCTCAGCGTGCCGGAAATCATTAAAAAAGTGTTTGATGATTTGGGCTTTAAAGGCGCGGAATATTATCGGGATGCCCTAACCCAAAGTTATGACAAACGGGAATATTGTGTCCAGTATGAAGAATCCGCTTTTAACTTTGTGTCGCGGTTAATGGAAGAGGAAGGGATTTATTATTTTTTTGAGCATGAGGAAAGTAAACATGTCTTGGTACTGGCCGACGATTGTGATGCCCATAAAGATTGTCCGGGTATCAATACGGCTCGCTTTTGGCAAGTGCCTCATCAATTACCGCCAGAAGATGCGATTAACGAGTGTCAATTATCACAACAAGTCACGATTGGAAAATATGCCGTCGATGATTTTAATTTTGAAATTCCCGCTACCGATTTATTAAAACAAGTCACTGGGCAAAGTGGCAAAATGCGTCGGTATGAATATCCGGCCGGTTATGCCAAAACGGCCCAAGGTGAAAAAATCGCGAAACGGCGTATTGAGTCTTATGAATGGGAAGATGATCTATTAGAAGGCCAAGGGTATTGTTTTAGTTTGGTGGCGGGGCACAAATTTAAATTGACGGAACACCCTGCCAAAAATTTTAATGCGGAATATGTTTTGCGTTGGGTATCACATTCCTTATCATTGTCACATTATAGCAATTCCTTTCAAGCCTTTCCCGCTAAAATCCCCTTTCGGGCACCCATTGTCACACCAAAACCGAAAATTTATAGTACCCAAACTGCCATTGTCGTGGGTAAAAAAGGCGAAGAAATTTTTACTGATAAATATGGCCGAATTAAAGTCCAATTTCATTGGGATCAAGACGGTAAAAATGATGAAAAGAGTTCATGTTGGATTCGGGTTAATCAAGGTTGGGCAGGCAAAAATTGGGGGAGTCTTTGGCTGCCACGCATTGGGCAAGAAGTCATTGTCAGTTTTTTAAATGGGAATCCTGATACGCCGCTGGTGACGGGTGCTGTGTATAACGCTCAACAAACGGTACCCTACACGTTGCCCACTGATCAGACGAAAAGCACGATCAAAAGTAACACATCCAAAGGTGGCAAAGGGTATAACGAAATTCGCTTTGAAGATAAAAAAGACAAGGAAGAATTTTGGGTACACGCTCAAAAAGACATGAATATTGTGGTGGAACATGATCGCACTAAAAAGGTGCTGAATGATGAAACCAATACCATCAAAATGAATCGCACCACCACGATTGAAGAAAAAGACGACAAACTCACCGTTGCTAAGGGCAATCGTACTACTACCATTAAACTCGCCCGTACCACTAGCATTCAGGAAAAAGATGATACGCTCACTGTCGGTAAGGGGAGTCGTATTATTACGATTCAGCAAAAGGATTATAAACTCACGGTTGCTAAGGGTAATCGAGAAGTTAAAGTCCAAAAAGGCAATGAAACCCATTTAGTGCAGGGTACGCGTGAAATAAAAATCATCAAAGATGAAACCCACATCAATCAAGCCAATTTTACCCAGAAAGTCACCAAAAACTATCTGCTAAAAGTGACGGGGAATCTTACCATTGATGTCACGGGCAACATTACCCTTAAATCTGCCAAATCCATTACCCTAAAAGCTGGAATGAACATCACTAGCCAGGCGGGAATGAATTTAACGGCTAAAGCGGGCATGAATCTGACTAACAAAGCCACTATGTCTCTTACCAATGATGCCGGAATGTCCTTAACGAATAAAGCGGGGATGGCACTCACCAATAAAGCCGGATTATCACTCACAGATAAAGCCGTTATGATCACAAATGATGCTTCTGCTATGTTAACAAGCAAAGCCGGCGCGATGCACCAAGCCAAAGCGGGCGCGTTGATGATGGTAAAAGGGGCGATTGTTATGATTAATTAAGTAAGGGCAGACACGTCGACTCCTACAAAACCGCTATTAAATATCGGCCTGACACGTAGGAAGGCCCCTACAAAACACTGCGTATTTAGGGGCTGTCGGGTAGGGTGTTGATTGGGATATTTTTTTGAGGATCATTTTTCATGCTGCTTTTAGGTCAATTTTATTGATAACGCAAGAGACGCAAGAGACGCAAGAGACGCAAATATTTCATCTGACACAGAGCGTCTTTAGCGTCTTTAGCGTTTATTATCTTGTCGCAAGAAAACCAGTTGCATTCGACATCAAACTCGCATGAAACTCAGCGTAGCTAAATAAACACATCAAAAATCTCAGTCAACACCCTAGCTGTAGGGGCGAACCTGCGTGTTCGCCCAGGCTTAACTATTCAGCAAGGAAAAAACCATGACAGAGCAATCAGAGACATCGCTAGACGTTGTTGAACAAGTCGTTAATTACCATGAAAATGGACAAATCAGCGAAAAATGTACTTTGAATAAAGCGGGACAATTACAGGGTAACACTCAGATTTACAATGAACAGGGTGAATTGCTTCAGGTGGTGCCTTTTAAAAACGGTGTCATCGATGGTGAAGTGATTACCTATGAAAAGGCTCAGTTTGTCCAAACCTCGCAAATGAAAAACGGTTTGTTAGATGGGCCTAGCATGATGTATGACGAACAAGGGCATTTAACCCAAAGTGTTCAATTTAAAAATAATCTCATGGAGGGGGAGGTTTGTAGTTATAGTGAAGGCAAAATGTTGTCCAAACTCAATTATAAAGCGGGTAAACAGGAAGGCTTAGCGATTTTTTATCAGGAAAATGGTGAAATTCAAGGAGAAGTCAACTATCAGGCGGATAAACTCCACGGCAAGGCGGCTTGGTATGATGAACAGGGTAGGCTGCTAAAAGAAATGTATTATCAAGAGGGAAAACTAGAAGGTGAGAGCCTTGATTATTATGATAATGGTATTGTCAAAGTCCGTGCTTATTTTGAAAATAATAAACAAGAGGGAGAATGTATAACCTATTATCCTAATGGCAATGTTCGAGAAGTCATTGATTTTAAAAAGGGTAAACCAATCGAGCAAAGTATTACCTACTACCCCAACGGCAATGTTCACGAAATCACTTATTACGAAGAAGGTAAACCTTACCAAAAAGTGCTTCATGATCATAAAGGCCGGGAACAAAAATCATAACATGAAACCAGAATATCTCACCGACATTTTCTATCCCTCCCATTTTTATGATTTTATGAGTCCAGTGCTGTTGAATTATCTGGCCGCTTTGCATGGTTTTGCTCCGCGTTCATTACAAGGGGCGTTTAATTATTGTGAATTAGGCTGTGGGGGTGGGATGACAACCAATACTTTGGCGGCAGCCTATCCACAGGGCAATTTTTATGGCGTGGATATGAACCCCGCGCATATTGCTTATGCACGTCAATGGGCAACAGATGCTTTACTGAATAATATCCAATTTATCGAAGCTAATTTGTGTGTACTGGATGGCAGTCAATTACCCGAATTTGATTTTATAACGATACATGGGCTTTATTCGTGGGTTAGCCCGAAAACGCGCCGCGCTATTGTGGATTTTATTCAGGATAAATTATGTCCGGGGGGGATTATGATGATCAGTTATAATGCGATGCCCGGCTCGGCATTGATACAACCCATCCGCGAAATGATGTTGGCTTACACCTCTGGCATAACGGGCGATACGCGCACTAAGGTTGATGAAGGTATTGCTTATCTGCGTTATCTTTGTGAACATGAGGCGGCCTATTTCACGGATAACCCGATGGCAAAAACTGCTGTTGAACACATTTTTGATCGCTCTACTGATTATCTCGCCCACGAATTTTTTAATGCCCATTGGACACCCTTTTATTTTATGGAAGTCGCTGAAACGATGGCCGCGATTGATTTAACGTTTGTTGGAACCTTGCCAGTACATGCCAATTATCTTGAAATCACCATTCCTTCAACCTTTAGAGAATTTTTCAAAACGGCCCCGGATCGCGTTGTGTTAGAAAGACATAAAGCCTTTGTGCGCAATGAACGCTTTCGCCGTGATGTGTATATTAAATCCGCAACGGGCTCAGTTGAAGGCGCCGCCCGTTTACCGCTGTTTGAAGCGTTTTATTTTGGCACTGAACAAGAGACAGTACAACAAGAAATCACTTTACAAAATGGTAATGAAGAAATTCAGCTGTCTTACAACGGAGAACCCAGCCAAACCATTGCCACAAGCTTACTCGCCCAGCCTCAAACCCTTCCCGAACTTCTCACCACGCAACCCAATCTGGCGGATTTTCCAGCAGAAGACGTGCTTGATGGGATCAACATGCTGATCATCGGGGGCGAATTTCGCCCTTTTGTTTCGACTTCCTACCCCCTACCCCCCGACGGTAACCGATTACAATTAACCATTCCCAATGCTTTTAATCGCCGGCTATTAGAACAAGCTCACTTAAGTCAGGAAAGCACGATTTATCTGGCATCGCCGGTGGTTGGTGATGGGGTGGCGATCAATTTAATTGAAGGATTGTTATTATTGGGATTAGTCGAAAAACCGCTGAATGAAGTCAGTTTCTGGGCCTATCAACAGTTAGAGGCGGCCGGTAAAACCCTTAATATTGAAGGTGAAACGATAGAAGGGCAAACGGCCCTTATGGCCGTACTCAATGAACAACTGCAAAAATTGTTCAACCACCGAATTAGCAAACTGATTGAATTAGGGATACTTGGGGGGAGTACAACAGATTGTAATCCGGCATAATGGCATAAGAGCAACCCTACGGATTGCCCCGGCATAAGTTCTATTTGTAGGGGCAATCCCTTGTGGTTGCCCTTGAGCTTTTTTATCCCCCAATAATCACGGTTGGACATCCCATCGCCACCATATCGGGAGGCCCAACACAAACGGCCATATCTCCCAAGCGAGCCGCTGGCATCATACCTATCAAAACAGTGAAACTACCAAGTGCAATGGGCCCACCAACATGGGGTACAATCCCAGTCACCATAGGACACACATGCAAATCACCTAATCGTGCTGCGGGCATACCCCCAATTAACACGGTTGGTAAACCTAGCGAAATAATCCCCCCATGAGCAGTGGGATCTGCGATTCGCGCAGCGGGGCCGGTTGGCATAATTGACTCCTTTTGTGTTTGAATACTTGAAGGTATTGAGAATACATCACTAATAATTATAAAGAGTGATATGATACATTTAAATCGGTATGATGTTTTCTATAGCCTTTCCCGATTGAATAAAGTACATTTATATAGCGTTTCCCGATTGAATGAACCGAAGGGAAGCTACGCTAAGTACAAATTAGATTTGAGTGCAAAATTTATTTTGCAGTGGCGCAATTGGAGTGCAAAATTTATTTTGCGGCCGGATTGATTGGAGTGCAAAATTTATTTTGCGGCCGGATTGATTGGAGTGCAAAATTTATTTTGCGGTTCGATTTTCTTAATATAACTGTACTTTATTCAATCGGGAAACGCTATATCACTCTGTGGTACTCTGTGGTACTCCGTGTACTCTGTGTTGAAAAAAAATCATGCCAAACTGATAGGTATTAAGAATAGAAACCATTTTTATATTTTTCAAATTAATTCCACAACAAACACTTAAACACAACTGAAAAGGAGTCATTTTATGACGGGTAGAACAGAGGTTATTGCAGGCATCATTGCAGGCATCATTGCGGGTTTCTTTGGCATAGTGGGTGTCTGG
>JAYQWI020000207.1:0-2471 GCA_035871815.2 Candidatus Parabeggiatoa communis | reverse complement strand
GTCTAAAACGCCTTAAGTTTCAATAGGATACTATTATGCTCCCTAAACCACAAATATTACCTTATAGCCGAATCGTTGGTCAGGATTCGATTAAACTCGCATTAGAATTGGCCTACATTGCCCCGACTATTGGGGGTGTCTTGTTAAGTGGGCATCGTGGCACGGGTAAATCTACCGCAGTACGCGCTTTTGCCCTGATGATGTCCGAAAAATTGCCCGTTACCTTACCCATTAATGCCACTGAAGATCGCGTGATCGGTGGATGGAAAATTGTTGAACTCATGCGCGGCGAACCAAAATGGCAAGATGGACTGTTAAAAAAAGCCAATGATGGCATGTTATATGTGGATGAAGTGAATTTGTTAGATGATCATATTGTCAATATTATTCTTGATGTCACTTCGACTGGCGTATTGGAAGTGCAACGCGATGCGCGTGATAGCCAACCTGAAAACATTGCCTTTACCTTGGTGGGTACGATGAACCCCGAAGAAGGCAGTTTGCGCCCACAATTATTAGATCGCTTTGGTTTAATGGTTAACGTCACCACAGAAGCGGATAAGCGTAGCGAGTTGTTAGATACCGTGCTGAAATACGATAAGGCCAGATTTCAACAAAAGCAAGGAAAATCAGTCACTTGGCTTGAAGAAGCCTATCAAGCGGATCAAGCCCGTAAAACAGTTTTAGAAAAGGCTAAACAACAGCTTTATGAGATAAGATTGCCAGAGCAGGTTAAACAATGTTGCATCGCTTTAGCCAATGCCTTTCAAGTCGAAGGACATCGAAACGATTACGTGATGGCGCTTGCAACGCAAGCCAATGCCGCCTTAAAAGGCGTTTCCGAAGCCACTGTCGATCATGTCAAAGAGGTGGCCAATATGTCTATTCAACATCGTCGTCCTGAATTTTTGCTCAGTGGACGAATTATCTGGTCAAATGCTGATACAGAGCGCGTTCAACACATCATTGATAGTCATCTTAGTACAGCGGATTGACGAAACGAAGGGAATATAATATTTAGGCTTACGTTCTTAAGTTTTTCTCTGTCTTCGTTACAACTTTAGTCTGCGGCTTGGAGTGCAAACTTTAGTTTGCGGCTTGGAGTGCAAACTTTAGTTTGCAGCTTGGAGTGCAAACTTTGCACTCCAATTTCGCAAACGCTTTCAAGAACGTCTACTTCAGATAGTTAATAACAATGTCAAAAATGAAATCTCATTTCCAACAGCCATTAATACACGGACTGGCTTGTGCTTGTTTAGACGAACAGTTGCGTAGTGTCTTGCTATTTGATGCCGATGCCGCAACCTTCCGCGCTGTTACCGATATAATCAGTGAGATGCTCACCGTGGTGACGGGGCAAAAAGTGACTCGTTTTACCCTAAATTCAAGCACTTCAGAAGAGGATATTTGGGGACATTACACCTTCCAAAAGCAAACGGTGGATTGGCAAAGTGGGCAATTGTTCACAGACGATAACAATCAGAATAGCCCCCTAAAATTAGTCTTAATCCCAGATTTACCCCGTTTAAGTCTTGTTGCGACAAGGGCAGCGGTGATCATGCTTGGCGCAGAAGTCGCACACCTACAGCGACATGGACAAGATGTTGACAGGCCAATATCAAACCTCTTTTGGTTAGCCGCTTGTCCAAGTCGTGAAATCGGTATGCTCACACTCCATTTGTTAGAGCGTTTCGCATTACGCTTATCCGCTCAACCCGCTGCCAATACCCAATCACTGAGTTTGGAAATCAAGGACAACTGCCCAAAACAACTGTTCACCCATTTACAAACCGCAGCGCAACAGTGGCCTGAAATCCCCAAAGCGATTATTACTCAAGTCACTGATTATTTTGAAGATCATCATCCACGCCGTGAATTAGCCTTAGCACGTTTAGCCACTGCCATAGCCCGGCTAGAAAGTGCTAAGCAACTCACCACAGAACATCTTAAAACGGCGGCGCAACTGATTGGCTTGCAACCCTTGATTGACGAACCCCATTTTGACGAGCCGTCTGGCATCATGCCCGAAGAATCTTTACCCCAAAATTTAAATTTACCGTTACCAGACGAAGCCAAAGAGGAAGACATTGCCGAAATCACGGTTTCAACGCCCACTGAAACAGAGCAGATGGCTGAACCCATAGCATTGCCAGCGCCACCAGCATCACCTTTATCACCTTATCCAGAAGATACCGCCCCCATACAACATGCGGATAATCCGCTCAAGTTACCCGCTTATCGTCAAGGTACTGCTCAAGCACGAGGCCCAATTATTGGCTCACAACGGACAGGTGATTTACGTGACATCGCTTGGGTTGCCACAATCTTGGCAGCGGCCAAATGTCAAAAAATACGGGGCAATGATCATTTTCCCGGCCACCCTCTCTTGATTTCACATCATGACTTACATAGCCATCGTCGCATCCCGCCCGCGCAACATTTATTACTCCTCGTATTAGATTATACGTGTT
>JAYQWI020000206.1:0-1446 GCA_035871815.2 Candidatus Parabeggiatoa communis | reverse complement strand
TTCAAACTAAACCAATAGAATTTCATCATTTATTGATTAAAATCAATCGGTTATTATCTATTGAGTCTAGCTAATTGGCCAGTAGATATGTTGGCTAAAATTGTTGTTGAAGGAGACACTTTGCATTGCTGACCACTTATTCTCTGTGGCACTCTGTGAACTCTATTCGAACTTTAAGTTTTGGCGCGCAAAAACTTAAGCTTTTGAAAGAGGATGTCAATTATGCAACAATTTATTCTCAAGCTTGATGATCCAATGCTATCGTTTGTCAGATACATAAGTTGGCCTTTCCAATAGTGGATATGAAAGCATTAATAACTGATAACTGATAACTGATAACTGACAAGGAGAAACCCAGTGGAAATTTCAACTGTGAACAATGATGGGCAGACGTTGATACCAAAAACGATACTAGACTATTTACATTTACGCCCAGGACATCGCATTACTTTTACGATTGAGCCAAATGGTCAAGTCATTGTTCGTCCGATAAGACGTCATATTGCTGAATTGGAAGGTTTTCTAAAACCGCCTACAAAGAAGTCGGTGACACTTGAAGAAATGGATGCCGTTATTCGTCGTCGGGGGAGCGAGTTATGTTAGGCATTGATACCAATGTTTTGATTCGTTATATTGTGCAGGATGATCCTGTTCAGTCTCCTTTAGTTTCTAGATTTCTTAAACAAGAATGCACTGAACAAGAACCTTGTTACATCAGTCATATTGTATTGTGTGAAGTTGTGTGGGTGCTAGAAAGTGCTTACCATTATAAACGGGAACAAGTTGCACAGACTTTAAAACTCATTCTCGAAACGAGTCATTTTATCGTGGAAGAGCCAGCAAGAACTTGGTGTGCGTTAGAAGCTTATCAAAAACAAAATATGGATTTTTCGGATGCGTTATTAGGTGAGACTAATCAATTACGGGGTTGTAAAACTACCGTGACATTGGATAAAAAGGCTTCAAAAATGGATACTTTTCGTCTGTTAGCGGATGTTAAAAAGGATGAAAAAATAACATAATAATAACATTATACTAGGGAAAACAACAGCACAAACAGATTGATATGCACTACACACACCTACTCTTAGCCAGTCACGGTACGCCCGGAGCTTGTGCGGCTGAAGTGTCCGCTTTCAACCTCATCTGCCCTGATACCACCCTACATCACTTGATTGTTGTTCCTGATTTTTGGAAAGGCATGTTAGGAGATGATTGGCTCAATAATGCTTCAACCCAAATTCGCTATGGCAAATATCTGGAAAGCGAATTAGAAAAAGAAATTCAAGACAATGTGAACCGTGTCAGTGCCGAAGCTCAGACACGAAACATCAGCTATAGTTATGAATTTATGCTAGGCAAACCCGCAGAATGTTTACTCAAGGTTGCCAATCATGCCCCCTTTGATCTCATCATCATGGGTTCACCTCGCCCCAAAAATCAAGA
>JAYQWI020000205.1:0-5898 GCA_035871815.2 Candidatus Parabeggiatoa communis | reverse complement strand
CATGATTGAGTGGACGACAGCCTTGCATAGCAAACTCCTAGGTATTCTCAAGGCGACTCTCACTCAGGAAACGGGTAGTCAAGTTGTTTTGGGCGAAATGGGTACGGGTGAGATTGTTGGCGAAATCCAAATCTTTATTGGGGGTAAGTACTGAACCATAAATTTTGAGGTATTTTAATAGAAGCAATGTTTATTTGTAATTAGAGACGCGAAGCATCGCGTCTCTACATCAATAATGGGCTAGATTGCCCGACAGTTGTTTACATCATGTCGTTTCGTATTGCAAACCCTTTTTTCTAGGTGGCAGAAAACCGCTTAAAACGCCAAACTATTGAAATATTGATGGTTTTTGTTTTTCTCACAGAAATTGACGGGTTAAACTTTTGAAGTATTGAACACCTCACCTTAATTATATTAGAATACCAAAACTTAAATTTAAATTAAATGTCACGCCTGAACGTGAGTGATAGTTGCAAAATCTAAAAACAAATTAGAACACTGATTGCGCTGATTGAATTTTCCGTTTAAGATTTCACGCAAAAACGTTTGCGTGAAATCTTGTTGATCACTACATTTATTGCTAAACAAATCTCAATGAATTCATCAGATTTACTCACCTACTTGCAAAAAACTTATCTCTTTGAAAATATAGCAGAAGAGGTTCTAAAAACCGTATCTGCCAATCTGGAACTGATTTCTTTATCTGAAGGAGAAACACTTTTTCAACAAGGGGATACTAGCGATGCCCTTTACATTATTACCAAAGGTATTCTCAAGGCGAATCTCACTCAGGAAACGGGTAATCAAGTTGTTTTTGGCGAAATGGGTACGGGTGAGATTGTTGGCGAAATCCAAATCTTGATTGGGGGTAAACGTACCGCTAGCGTCAGTGCTATCAGCGATGCGGAATTGCTTAAATGGCCTCGACTCGCTATTGAAAATTTTGTCGTTGAATCTCCAAACGTGTTCAAAAAAATAGCGGCCCTCATCACCCGACGTTTACGGCGTGATCAGTTGCGGGCCGTCTTGCTTAATTTATTTGGTTCATCTGATAAGACGATACTAGAAAAGATTGAAAATCAAATTGAGTGGATTTTTCTTCAGAGTGGTGAAGCCCTCTTTCGACAGGGAGAACCTGGAGAGAGCTTATATATTGTTATTAGTGGCCGTCTTCAGGCGGTTGTTGAAGAGGAGACGGGTAATAAGCAAATCCTCAATGAAATCACCCAAGGTGAAAGTATTGGCGAAATGGCTATTATTACCAATGAACCGAGAAGTGCAAGTGTTTACGCACTGCGCGATTGCGAATTGGTGAAGTTATCCAGTACGACGTTTGACCAAATTATTCAACAGGACCCCCCAATGATGAGGGCAATTACTCAAGTTATCATTAATCGCTTACGACAGAAAGGGAGTCAAACCGCGTCCGTACCCAGCACTGCTGTCAACATAGCAATTATACCCGTGAATCCAGAAGTGTCACTGACTGATTTTTGTGAGCGTCTCGTCGCAGCCTTGTCAGTTTTTGATGCCACACTGCATTTGAGTCGTGAACGTTTGGATAACTTGATGGGCATGAGTGGAGCAGCTCAACTGTCGAAAGACAATCCGCAAAGCATCAGGTTAGGTGCCTTGTTAGATGGACAGGAATCTCAATACCGCTTTATTCTCTATGAATCTGATAAAACAGCGACTTCTTGGACAAAATCGTGTCTTAGACGGGCTGATCAAATTATACTGGTTGCCGATGCCACTGCGAGTGCGACATTGGGCGACATTGAGAAAACATTATTGAATGAGCCTCATCGCATTAGCATTGCCAGTCAACTCCTTGTTTTGTTACATCCTGACGATCAAAAACTACCCTTTGGAACCCAACAGGGGTTATCGGTGCGATCCGTCAAAAATCATCACCACATTCGTTGGGATCATGAACCCGATTTTGAGCGTTTAGCCCGTTTTATCAGTGGACGTGCTATTGGTTTGGTTCTGGGTGGTGGTGGTGCCCGTGGTTTCGCGCATTTCGGCGTTTTTTTGGCCTTTAAGGAACTGGGAATACCGATTGATATGATTGGGGGCACTAGCATGGGGGCTATCGTCGGGGCCCAATGTGCGGCTAATTGGGATAAGGACACTTTTCTCAGAATCAACAAGAAAGGCGTGCGTAAGAGCCCCTTCAAAGCCTATACGCTACCTCTCATTTCATTAACAAGCAGTAAGAGAGTGAATGCGCTTTTGAAAATGGGGGTAGGAGAGATACAAATTGAAGACTTATGGACAAACTTTTTCTGTGTTTCTAGCAACCTCACCACGTCTGAAATGGTCATTCACCGACAAGGCCATTTGAGGAACGCCCTTAAAGCAAGTGGTGCGGCACCTGGCATTCTGGAACCGGTGAAGACAGGGCACGATTTACTTGTCGATGGTGGCATATTGAACAACCTCCCAGGGGATATCATGCGAGAATTTTGTAGTACCGTGATCGTTGTTGATGTCAGCGGTAAACAAGATTTAACGCTAGATTATGACACAGTACCTTCACCTTGGGAGCTGCTATGGAGCCGAATTTGGCCCTTTAAGCAAGCCATTCAAACGCCTTCTATTTTAGATATATTGATGGCTTCAACTTTACTCAGCAGCACCCAAAAAACCAACAAGGTTAAAGCCGATGCTGATCTTTATTTGAGACCACCTGTTGATTCGTTTGGATTATTTGAGGTGACTGCTCTTGAGGAATTGGTAGAGCTTGGATACCAGTATGGCAAGGCGGAGCTAGAAAAATGGCAGCAAAGTAGGCTATCGCGTTAAGCCGCGACAGAGGAATGGTGGGCAACAAAGACATTGTAAGAAAGGGCGTGTTCGTCCCCTTGACTCCGTTACAATCAGTTATCCCTGTTCATCTCTTCTGTATGGGGCGCATTTCCAAAAAAAAGGTCATTATCAATCTTAATCAAGCCTTCGCAAAATAAATTTTGCACTCCAATCGGGCTATCGCAAAATAAATTTTGCACTCCAATCGGGTTATCGCAAAATAAATTTTGCACTCAAAAAAAGGGCAATTTATGATGATGCTAAGTATACCTTATGACGATGCTAACGATATAGACGCGGCTAAGTCTATTCCAACAAGAAGGCTTATCACTCTACCTCTTCCTTGTTTTTTCTCAACAGCGTACTCAAATAGATTAAGCGTCCATCGAGAAAGCGGTTGTACACTTCGGTGTCTTTGACAGCGGCAAATGTTTTAAAGGCATCCAACAAAAACCGCGGCACTTGGCGTTCAATCATATTCTGTTTCACGTCATTCGTTAAATCAAGTGCTTTGATGACATTATCAGTAATATCAATAAGCTGTAGCCTTTCTAAACCAGAAGCGTCAAGATGTTGCTTAAAGTCTTCTACTTCGGGTAAATCTCGATAATCTGCTAAACAGAAATAACCACCGGGCTTTAAAACCCTTTTCACTTCTTGTAAGAAAGTGGGCATGGAGGGGTAGTGGTGTGAAGATTCAATATTTAAGACGATGTCAAAGGCGTGATCTGGAAACGGTAATTTCTCTGCATCGCCCTGTTTAAAGGTTAAATTGGGCAGCTTATGATTTTTTTGACACAAGCTGATGGCATTGCTTGATAAATCAACACTCGTCATTGACTTGACGTTTTGAGTCCGAGCAATCCACTCACTGCCACCGCCTCGGCCAGAACCGACTTCGAGTATATCCTGATGAGCGAGTTCTACTGGCTGTAATGTTTGGGCATAAAGATGAATAAAATAACTGTTTTTCTCATCTTCTGGCAAGAGTTCAGGTTGCTCCTCAGGATTCGCATAAACATAGCCATAATTCATAAAAAACCATTCTTGGGTAGGAAATCGCCAGGCCAAGAAACCATATAAGCCCTTCCAGACGGTTTTCCTCAAGCGTGGAAATCGGCGTTCAAAATTAAAAAAACGAGGGATAACAGTTCGGATACTTTTCATGGCAGAAAGAGGCCTTTAGAGTGGTTTCACGGGTTCATAAGTGCCCGCTAAGTGATCCATAATATTGCCGGTAATGGGGCCGCCAAAAGCGTAATTTTTACTGGCGATGAAGGACTCATAAGAACCAGATGAGGGTCTGTATCGGTGATGGATGAGATGCAATTTCCTGCCTGTGACAAACCAGGCATATTTGCTTAACCAAGATTCTTTTGTTTCATACTGTAGATGCACATAATACGTCAACAGCGTACTGATTAGGCCTTCGATAACAAAAGCCCCTACAATCCACGTCGTAAAAAGCCAGTAATACAAAGCGGAGTAGGCCAAGATAAGCATTCCCCATATCATATGCTCAATCAGCGTCAAATAATTCAATTTATAATCAGACAAATAGTCTATTCGGTGATGGGCCTTGAGATGAAGCAAGTAGAAAGGAATGCCGAACACTTTTTTGTGTAGCAAGAAATGAATCGACCACATGCCAAATAAATTGCAAAAATGAGCAACTATAAGCACAGCAATCAAATTAATGGTGTTAAATTCAAGAAACAGCATACATAGCCTCCTTTGATTGACAATGCGCTAAAGCAAAGCTTATAGCATTGTGAATGGTGGGCACTCGGGGTGTTGAATGGGATTGATTCAAATCAATGAAAAATGACATAAGGGCAACCCGACAGATTGCCTTTGTTTGAAGGTTTACTACGAAACTACCCCAGTGCCCAATATGAAGTCAACTACACGGATTATTTATAATAAAGGATTATTAGGTTCCTAGATTATATTCGTTTTTTCTCTGAGTGCTATAATATTATATTCCTTGTCCTTATTAAGGTTTATATTTTCCTATAACATATAATCCGAAGTGTTGGTGGTAAAAAAAAACTTGAACTTCAAGTATTATCTTTTTGTATACAATTGCCATAATTGATAATGGTTATTATAGGCATACTCGTCAAAAAAAAGCTATCCTAAATAGATTTGTAAATTGGCTACCACGAATTGAAAGGCTATCAAGCAGATTTTATGTGCGAATCTATTTAGAGTTTGTCTTAGTCTCCGTACAAAAGTTTGTCTCGGTTGGATTGCAATTCAAACTAAAATTGATATCGCCGATCAGTTTGTACAGAAAATCACAAGTTTGTACTGAAAATATTAAGCGTTCATTAATCCCTTGATTTAACTTTGTAATTATTGATGATGCCAAAAATTGAAATAGCAATCCAAAAAATCTCAATAACAAAGCTGCCTAAATTAAAATTGATCAACAAACTGATTAATAATAGAACAGCCCCTATTAAATTGATGACATAGAACTTGACCTCTTTATTATTAAACCAATCACGTTCGACGGCAAAATAGGCAAAAACCACACAAGCCATACCCACCATACCCGTAGCATGTCCTATGTTTTGTAATGACAATAAATTTATGATTTCCATTTAGATTTCGCTAAGTTATCCACAATCCGTTTCTTATCTATATTAAAATCAATCAATTATAATTTTTGATTTTGTACAGAAAACGCCAGTCAAAAAATCCGTTCTAAGATGCCGATCTTTTTCATTACCCTCAAGTTCAAATTGCAAAACAAACCGCTTTGCATTGCAATTAACATCTCAATTTGCAAATAAAGGCCTTTAAATTGGTCAATTTTAATTTGAGGAATAGTCTATTGAAAGATGTTGGAAAATGTTTTTCCCTCCCGTATTTTCAATGATTTACAGATAATTATTATAAAACTCAATAGTTTATAGACTGATATCGTTTTTTTTACTATTTTGAATAACATAAGATGATATTGCCGTTTGGCAAACAAAATGCGTTATTTTTTTATAATAACAAACAAAACACTTTTTGCATATTGAGAATACTAAGCGATTTGACTAATGAACGGATTGTTTAATGAGTTTTGACTTT
>JAYQWI020000204.1:0-4224 GCA_035871815.2 Candidatus Parabeggiatoa communis | reverse complement strand
GGCCACTAAAGTCCAACGCAATGAACGCAAGGCAATAATAATGATCATGATGCCCCCTGCCAGCAAGATTTGTGGTATACGAACCGTTTTTAGGGCCGTAAAAAAAGCTTCCCAATCTAGGCCTGATAACACAACAACCAGTAATACAAGACTGAGCAGCGTGCCAAAAAAAATTAACCATTTTTTTGAATTCATATTGTTTTGCACACAATTCTAAATAAAATTAATATGTTGTGGAGCCCTTCCTTGGGGAGTTTGGCTCAGATCAATTCGCCCTTTGATGTATGCATCCAAAACGTCATTTACTTTATGTTGTAAACATAAAGAACCACACATTTTTTGTGCATTAAATTCAGGTGAGGCGAGATAGTTCATCACCTCCCAATAACGTGCTGAATTAAAAATATCTTTAAAACGCTGTTCGGCAATATTGCCGATATGAAACTTTTTATATTTTTCGTTAAATAACATGCCGCAAGGGGCAACCAAACCAGAGCCGGACATTTGGAGTATAAAGGGAGCGCCAAAACAACGCTGATAGCTGCGTTTTCCTTCTGCTTCAATTTTTGACCATTTAACCGTCACTTGGTATGTCTCATCAGAAAGCTTTTCCGCTTCACGTAAAGTATTGTACAACTGTTCATATTGAGCATAATTCACCCCCAAATTGCCTTCTTCATTGTCACTACAGTGTTTAATGATCAAATAATCGGGACGTACTGCCTTGCCCAGTTGAGCTAATGGCATGATTTGATCTGCATATTCTGGCATCAGCACCATTTGCAAACCTATGGTTACGTCTAGTTTCAAGCGTTTTTTAATCTCCACCATATCAATAATATTTTGTTTGACGCGATAAAACCATTTTTCCTTGACACCCATGATTTCAGCATAACGTTTAGGTTCCCCTGCTGAAATATTGATCCTTAAATAAGTGAGGTGAGGTAAGATTTCTTCCAGTTTTCTTTTAGTCAGAATAAATCCATTGGTACCGGTTGCCATGGACATACCTAATTCACTGCCTCGTAGAATCGTGTCAATAAAAACCGGTGAAATACTGCTTTCACCATCCGAAACAAGGCTAATCCCCTTGACACCGATATCGGCACAGTCTTGGAGAAAATCATAAATCACGGGTTGTGTAATGACAGAACGATCATTTTCCTGCAACATGGCATAACAAAAATGGCAAGCATAGTTACAGGCCCGGGTTAAGGCCATATCAATGGTAATTGGCGCAATTTTTTCGCCTCTTTTCCACGCTTCGATACGCTCTTGATGCCAGCCAATTTTAGTGCCATCAAGAATCAGTTTTTCCGTATGTTCTTTCATGAGTTTAATTTATTTCGTTTGGTTTTGTTTATTGACATCCTTGTGGGGTTCAATATACAGACGGTTTTTTCAATCTATTTCACTTTGACTTCCAAAGCGTTATATGGGCGCATTCCCAAAAAACAAATCATTATCAATTTTGGCTGTTGCAAAATAAATTTTGCACTCCAATCGGGCCTTCGCAAAATAAATTTTGCACTCCAATCGGGCCTTCGCAAAATAAATTTTGAACGAAAATGGGCCTTCGCAAAAAAAATTTTGAACGAAAATCGGGCCGCAAGATTTTGTCTATTTTATGTAGGGGCGAACCTGCGTGTTCGCCCTGTTCTAGCCGGAAATGGTATGACAATAATTTAGCCAACAGGATAAAAGGGACATAATATGCTAATATATGTCCCGAATACACCTATTATTTAGGACAGACTATGGATTACTTATGGCAACATCCAGATTGCCCAAACTTTCAATACGACTCTCAGGCTGTTTATGGCTTATTATATCGTTATGCAATTGAAAGCAGTCAATTAGCAGAAAGTGTTTAAAAAAAACAGTACAAAGTCAAGTGTAAATGACCGTAAGAGCAAAAACTCATATCATTGTGATCGTGTGATCTCACTCAATTTTCCATTAAGCAATTGGTATTGATTAGTGGGCACTTGTCCCATTTTTTTCCAACACCAGTGATATAAGGTTCTTAACGACGCACAGGTTTTCTTATTGGACAAAACATGTTCAACATCCAATATAGAGAGAATTTGACCGCCATGCTGAATTTCATTAAAACCTTTAAAAAGCCTTTTCAACTCACCTTTAGGATGGCGGATGGTTTCTACATCAGCTTCATAATCTTTTAAATCGGTAGACAGTACAGAATTGATGGCATTGGCATCGGCAAAGTAATAGGCCTCAAGCATATAAACCAAAAAATGTACTGCTGCACGATTTTTTTTAGCTTTTAAAATCACATCAAAAATCTCTCTATAGAGTTGGAAAACATCGAAGGCTTGTTCTTTCCACTCATATTCTAAGTCATCTATTAGCAATACATGGTGATGTTCCGATTTGTTAATGTACTTTCGTGCGGCAAATCCAATGTGAGTTGTTTTGTCAGGAATGGCCTTAGTCTTCCCAATGATGTTGATGCCTTGTTTCTTCTTTTTGGGACGAAGTTGGTTAACAAATCTAATGACTTCAAAATGGCAATGGCCCTGTATTTCAGGCAGATTCTGAAGAGTGCTAAACAATTTGGGAAGATGCTTTTCTTCAGTCCTACCCGTCACAAGTAAACCAAAATGGAAAACTTGCCAAGTATTATTCTGATTGTTCATAATTCATTTCCCGCTCTGCGACGCAATCATTTCGGCCATATACAAGGACCCTGTTGCGTAATCTTCCAGCAAATCTTGGATGTCTTCAATTTCACTGACTCTTTTCATAACGGTTTGCCCACTGTCATCAAGTTCTACCGCTAAAAGATATTCTGGTTCAAATTGGCTCATAAGCACCGGAGAATGGGTGGCAATAACAACTTGCTTATGGAATTCCTTGGTTGCTGTTTCTATCGCTTTAGCGAGTACTGACAATGCCCAAGGATGCAAAGATAAATCGGGTTCATCCAATAAAATCAAGCTATTGTCTTCTTCAGAAAATAAAGCGGTGAGTTGAATGAGCATTTGTAATTGACCATCAGAAATCCCCGATGCTCGTATTGGTTTGTGTCGGTATTTATCAATAAAACTGGCATAAACACTATTAAGTCCCGTTTGTTCTGTGACAAGTGCCTTGAAAGAAGGAAAACTTTCTTTCATAAAGCCAATAATCGTATCATAACGTGTATCAAGGATTTGCTTATCACGAAGATTACGCAAGATTGACCATAAATTCTCACACCGTCCCGAAAGCCTTGTCTCATAACTACTTTCCGATCCCAAGGTGCGTAATTTATAAAAATGAGCTGATCGTGTATGATAATAGCGAATACCCCGTAAGAGTTTATCCAAACCGGTGACTTCGTGTGTATCAACACCGGTCAGATTTAAAAAGTCTATATATCTAGCTAAGCTAGGTTTTTCTGGCTCAATCAGTTTTCCGTTTGGCTTGAATGCTTGAATCCCCTTAACAGCGCTTTCGACGTTCAAGATTGCCTTATCGCTGCCTACTTTTCTGTTAAGTAGGACTTTTTCCTGTGTTTTTGAAAATAAATTTTCACCAACAAAGGTTTCTATCCTGCCAGATGAATATCCAAAGAAGATTTCATAGATTGTCGCTTGTGTTTCAATAGCAATGGAGATCAGTGCACCATCGTCTGCGCCTTCCCAAAGTAAACCAATGCCATGACCTCTGTCAGAAGAAGCCATATCGACTCCCCGAATGCCACAATCTCGCACAAACCACAGTGCCTCTAAAAAAGCAGATTTACCTGCACCGTTAGGCCCAAATAGTACAGTCAGGCTTTCTGTATTAATCGATACATTGGCTAATGAACGAAAGTTTTTGACAGTTAAGTTAACTAATTTATCTTGTAACATAATCAGAATATAGGTTCAGTGTTGTATGCAGATATACTTAGCATCGTCATAAATTGCGCTTTTTTTTTAACTTAACAGCCAACAGCTAAAGCAGTTGTCTTATAGCTCAAGTCACCTAAAGGTGACTAACAGCAAAGCACAAATTAAAAGGCTGGACAGTATAAGCAAGGAGATATAAGCAAGGAGATATAAAATCAGTTAACCTCTATTTCAATAGATTTAATATGTGTTTTGAGTATTGATAGAATCCTTGTATAAAGGCAGTATGTCATTATTTTAATTGATTCAATTTGCTTTTTCTTTGTTTATTGACATCCTTGTGAGGTTCAAGATAAAGCTGGAGTTTCGGTTCGACTTGCTTGTG
>JAYQWI020000203.1:0-3372 GCA_035871815.2 Candidatus Parabeggiatoa communis | reverse complement strand
CAAAAGGAAAATGCTATAACTACAAGGATTGTTTATAAGAAAGGATTAGCTTGTGTCAAGGTTCATGTCATTGAATTCCATCGAGAAATGAATGAGATTGAGACTGAGGAACTCATTAAATGCCAAGTACTTATCCTTTATTATAAATAATCCTTGTAGTTATATCTTGTCGTTATATCTTGTCGTTATATCTTGTCGTTATAGAACGAGATGGAAAAGACTTGAACATCGAGTATTATCAAATTATCTAGCACGGTTTGGGGAGAAGGGTTTGAACAGAAAGAGAGACTGGAACCACCTCAAGGTTTATCAAAACAATCCAAAGTGATTTGGAATGGCTTATGTGAATATAATCCCAAATTTATCCATGCGAAAACACTTGCAGAAATCCTTGAAAAGGATTGGAATTGAAAAAACTCAAAAGCACATTTCTGATGCCATTTACAAATTGAAACAACAGTTAAAAAATGAACAGTGGATGATTAAGCCTGGTTATTCAAAGGGTGAATATGCGCTTGTGCGAAGACAACCGGAATAAAACCTTTTGCTTTAGTTGGTGGGTTTTGGCTCCTTTTTATCTTAGGTTGTGCTGCAATGTGGGGATGAAAGTTATAGAAGTTGCCCTGTGGGGCGCGGCCCCACTCCAATCGGGCCGCTGCAAAATAAATTTTGCACTCCAATCGGGCCCTATAAATCAACATTTTTATTCAACAACTACTCAAATAGTTTAGTGAGCGAAGCTCGAAATGAAGTGTGTACTCTAACTAAAGCGAGCAAGGTGGGCAAGCGAGCTTAGACGTTGTGGTTTTTTATTAAGAAAAGGGCTTGCTCGTTTACCCACCCTACATTTTATATCAAAATCAAATCATGATGTCTTTTTCTGGAATACAGAGCAACGGATGGAAATCCGATAGATTAAAAACATTGGATTTCTATAATCCGGTACTTATCGCTTTTTCAAGCATCCCTTGTCAGACCAACGACACTGTAGCGTTTCGCTGTCACGCAAGCAATCGGTGGCCGCACAAACGGCGGCACCATAGGTCCAGCTTGCATCCGCTTTTTGAGATGAGCAAACATTCAAGACTTTGAGATATTTCGGCAGATACACGGCGCGAAAACAGGCGGTTTCCTCTTGAAAACAGTCGCCCTTGGAAAGACAGCAGTTATTGATATCCTGCTGACTCATATATTGAAAAGCACCGGTTAGCACCCAATTATCTACATCGGCTTTCTTAGTCGGAATATCATTATAGGTTCCAGAGCCATTGAGACCGACGTTATAGGGGTCGAAGATACCCTGGTCATATTTGATATGGATACCCGCGGAGCAGTTACGCACTCTCCAATCTGCGTTCTCAAGCCCTACACCATAAGCACATGAGGGTGTCATCCCTAATGTTTTTGGTGCTTCATCCTGCCCTAACCCTAAGAAGGAGTAGCTATAAATAGGAACGGGTTTTTCATTCACGATAATCGTCTTGGCAGCATCGCAATCAGGACAGGGAAAAGTCACTTGCGAGGAGGCGCCGCCCATTTCCACGATGCCGAAGTGATTGTTGGGTTGAGTTTGTCTAACCGATATCCAGGCATATAGCCCCTCTTCATAACCGGTGAGGGTGCGGGTGTCTATCATCACATCACCCAGCTTTTTTATAAACTTCTTTTTCAGTTTCCGCCATAGCTTAGCACTTCTTTGGCGATTGCTCTGCTCCGCGATTCTCATGCCGGCAGTGGCGAGTACTTGAACTGAATCAAGCTGGCAGTCAGTCGACCAGTCAAATGCAGGCCACTTCGGTTTGCCTTTACTATCAAGCGGCCCATCTTGTTTGATGAGTTCTAATGCCCCCACCACTTCATTCAGCACCGCTTTGTGATCATACCAGGTTTTCCCACGAATTTCGCGCACGGGATCAGCTAACGCCGCAACCTTTGGCCCCGGATGTGCGATCCAGGCTTCCCCTTGTTGCTGATAGATATACAGACGGGTACCGCTACTGCCGGCATCGTAGATGATTTGGCAGTGCGATGCGGCAAACGAGAAGGGTGAAGCGATTGCCCCTATCAGGATTATTAAGCTCAGCATCCCTTTTTTGCTGTTTATCATTAGTTCATTCCTCATGTGAAGATCAAATTTGTTAAACACCACTGTAGAGACGCGATGCTTCGCGTCTCTAAATAATGTAAAACACCACTAGACGCGAAGCATCGCGTCTCTACATAATAAAAGCTTATAATTAACAGAAACTGGGTTTCTGTTTTTTGATGTTATTATTGGAATGTGATCTTGTCAAGTTGTATTCAAATATTGACAAGAAATTCAAAATGTCGTTCGCCCTTATTATGACATTCAATAATTCATTGACGTTGACAGTGTGTTGCGTTTTGACAGTTACAATGGTTTCCACAGCCGCCTCCTTCTTCTCGTGCGGGGCCAAATGATCAGCAGAACGGTTGCACATTTATGCGAACCTCGCCTTCTTCATATAGCAAGCGCTCTAAGCATTAACACGACTCATTAGCCAAAGCGAGTTCTTTTGCAATGTGCTCAGCCTGCTTAAAATCGGGCTCATAAAGATGGGCCGCAACAATCGAAATCGTCAATCCACCTTGATTGACTTTTAAGCCCTTTTCCTTTAAACGAGAAAGCATCAAACTCTGAAGTGCGTGCAAGGCTTTAAAATTGCCGTGAGCATGCCACACATTTTGAGAACGAAAGTGAGCAACAAAATGCAACTGTTGATCGCGTATCAGGGCCTGAATATGAGTTAAGCAAGCCATACGATTTATAGCGGGTTGAATTTTCTGTTCCCACTCCAACGGGTGTAACAAGTTGATGATAGCCGATTTTGACTCAGAGCGTTGAATCAGTTGCCTAACTGCCGTTTCAAATTGATTGCCATAAGGCCTATTGAAAATGCGATCAGCATAACTGCCCCCCAATTCTCGCATCATTTGTTCAATTGTACGGTTATCTTTGGCACACATTTTTTTGATATACTGAACTTGTCGCGCCATATCCATCAACGGATGTACGGCCTCAAAGTCGGCCTGTGGGGTAAAATGAACAGTCACTGAAAACAGTTCTCGAATGGCTTGCCCATCATCAACCCCCATTGTACCTTGATGAGTCAACCACACATAACGAGTCCAAACATCAGCTAAGGAATTACCCACAATCTGTTGGCCTAAATCAATCATAGCAACCTCCAATATTTTGAAAAGTTGCGCTATTCTATTTAACCCGAAATGACATTGCGTAGACATCAATAGGACAAGGCAAAAAAAATAATAGTGTTTAAAAATCAAAGAGATAGGTGATACAGACGATTTTTATAGGACATCAACAGGACATAGCTTAAAAATCAAAGA
>JAYQWI020000202.1:0-3203 GCA_035871815.2 Candidatus Parabeggiatoa communis | reverse complement strand
CGATCCTGAGTATCAAACCGAAGCTCAAGAACTGATTAGCGCGATACAAGCCCAGGAGCGGGTAACGGCATTAGCCCAAAATCCCCTATTGTGTACCATCATCGCGATTATCTACCGCAATAATCGGGTGTTACCCAACCGCCGTGTGGAACTCTATCTCAAATGCTGCGAAGCCTTATTAGACACTTGGGAACGCAATAAAGACATTAAAGATTCTGGTTTAATTGGCGGATTTGATTGGCAAACCAAATTAGAATTACTGATGCCAGTAGCCTATTGGTTTCACCAACACTCCGAACAATTAGCGATGCCAGAAGAGGCTGTTGTTCAACAATTAGCCCAAGCCTTAGAAGAACTGAGAAAAAACAGTGGTTTAGACTCGGCCAATAAACCGCTGTTGCAAGAAGCCCGTGAGTTTATTACCGCCATCCGTGATCGTAGCGGTTTATTACAAGGGCGGGGCGATGGCACCTTGGAATTTAGCCACCGCACCTTTCAAGAATATTTAGCCGCCCGTTATATCGCCGCCCAACCTGATCCGGTTTATATAGATATAGTGATGGCCCATTTGCACGAAGCTTGGTGGCGAGAAGTCCATTTACTGGTGATAGGGCATTTGGGTTCAGGGCGCGACAATGCCGAAAAAGCCACGCGCTTGATGTTGACGATTTTAAAGGTTTATAAAGCACCGAATCGGGGGTTGTTGTACCCCAAAGTGTGGTGGTGGTTGCGTTGGTTCAATCCTGATAAAAATTGGCAAGACTCTACCGTACAACGATTTTTAGTGAAGTGGTTACTTCGCTTCAATTTAGGCACACGGCTACCTCGTTTCCAGTGGCAAAAACGGATTGCATGGCATTTAATGCGTGAATTTGAATTGGTGGCACAAGGTTACGCTGATTGTGCTATGGGGGCTAGAACCCAACAACTGTCAAGCACAGTGTTTGATTTTAGCGTGAAGCGAATTTCACAATGGATTTATAACCCTTTATATAAAGAACAATATGAATTTTTATTAACAAGGATTGCACAACAGAATTTACCTCGTGATGCTGTAATTGATATTGTGCTGAAAGCATTGGAAAATAAAATAGGATGGGTGCGATACACCGCTGCTTCAAGTTTAGGCCAGTTAGGCCAAGGGAATGACTCAGTGATTGCCGCGCTTTTAAAGGCGTTGCAGGATGAAGATGTTCTGGTGCGACACGCCGCTGCTGAAAGTTTAGGCCAGTTAGGCCAAGGGAATGACTCAGTGATTTCCGCGCTTTTAAAGGCGTTGCTGGATGAATATGATTGGGTGCGACGCGCCGCCGCAAAAAGTTTAGCCCAGTTAGGCCAAGGGAATGACTCAGTGATTGCCGCGCTTTTAAAGGCCTTGCAGGATGAAGATGATTGGGTGCAACGCGCCGCCGCTGAAAGTTTATGCCAGTTAGGCCAAGAAAATGACTCAGTGATTGCCGCGCTTTTTGCCTTGCAAAATGAAAACTGGACTGTGCGAGGCGCCGCAGCTTCAAATTTAGGCAAGTTAGGCCAAGGGAATGACTCAGTGATTTCGGCGCTTTTAAAGGCGTTGCAGGATGAAAATGTTCTGGTGCGAATCGCCGCTGCTAAAAGTTTAGGACAGTTAGGCCAAGAGAATGACTCAGTGATTGCCGCGCTTTTAAAGGCCTTGCAGGATAAAGATGTGCGAGGTGCCGCAGCTGAAAGTTTAGGCCAATTCAAAATAGAAGATGAAACCCAATTACGGCCGGTGTTAATTGCCCTCAATCATCTGCTACATGACAGTAATGACAGGGTACGCAACACAGCATTTGAATCTCTCCGCAAACTGCTAGACGGCCGCCCCATTCCCGGTTATCGCTGGAAACCCTTAGCAAAACGAGAACAAAAACAGAAACTCTGGTTATTTTCTCTCTCTAGCCTGCTTGTACTGCTGATTGCGTTGTTCCTCGTTTTCCAAATGCCTATTGTAGCCAATCCCCTGAATACAATTTTGGGTATTATTGTGGCAGCTACACAACTGGCTGTTTGGGGTATTTTGATTAAGGAGTGGTTGCAAAAGTAGGGGTGTTTTCAGGATGTGCAGTACAGCGGATCAGGGGATTGATCGGATTGATGAGAGGGAGTATTTTTTATTCTGCCACGGAAAAACACGGAAAAACACGGAAATATTCCGTGCTTTCTGTGTCATTCCGTGGCTATCCCAATTATTCACACATCAGGATTTATGAGTTTGAAAAAGGCGGGTTGGAAGGAGTGAGGTTTTGGCTTTGAAAACCATAAGTTTTACGCACGAGATATAATGGACGAGCTTTGACTTCGCTATAAATACGGGCTAAATATTCTCCAATGATACCCAGCGAAATTAATTGAATGCCCCCTAAAAAGAGAATCACAACCATCATTGAAGCATAGCCGGGTAGCTCAATACCAAGTATCAAGGTACGCACGATTAAGAACGTGGCATAACATATTGATATAAAAGATAAAAATAAGCCAATATAACTCCACAGTTTTAAAGGTAAGACACTAAATGAAGTAATCCCTTCAAGGGCAAAATTCCATAATCGCCAATAATTCCAGGTACTTGTACCAGCTTGCCGTGGTTCTCGATCATAATAAATAGCGGTTTGCTTAAAACCAACCCAAGCAAAAAGGCCTTTCATAAAACGGGTACGTTCTGGCAATTTAGACAGTGAATCAACCACAGTTCTATCCATCAACCTAAAATCACCCGTATTTTTAGGAATCGGAATGTCGCTCATAAAATCAATAATGCGGTAAAATAGTTTAGCAGTGAATCGTTTTGTGAACGTTTCGCCTCGACGTATCCGACGAGTCGCGTAAACCATATTGTAGCCTTCACGCCATTTAGCTAATAGGGCTTCAATTAATTCAGGCGGGTCTTGTAAATCCGCATCAATAGGCACAACGGCAGCACCACTGCTATAGTCAAGCCCAACCGTTAAAGCGATTTCTTTGCCAAAATTACGTGACAAATCAACAATTTTGATAAAGGGATTGTGCTTTTGATAATCTAGCAACTCTGTTAAGGTGTTATCTTGACTACCATCGTTCACACAGACAATTTCATAAGTAATATTTAAACGATTGAGTACATTAAATAGTCTTTCAAAAAAGGGCCTTAAATTAGCTGCCTCATTGTACATCGGTACGACAATTGATAATTCAATAGAAGGTTT
>JAYQWI020000201.1:0-2104 GCA_035871815.2 Candidatus Parabeggiatoa communis | reverse complement strand
CATCACGCAAATCTATCAAAAAAGCCGTTTTACTGGCAAAGTGTTTGCTTGCACTTTCAGCAGAAATATAACAATCCGTTTGGCGCTTTCGCGTACCGCGCTTAAATAATGGCTCTTTTTGTAATTGAGTGAACAGCGTCTGTTTGACTGGAACCGGCGCCCTTCGAGTTGAAAGAGGAACAGCACAACTGCCTGGCCTGGAATAGGCTTGATTTGGCCTCGTATTGACTTCTTCAGCCTTGCCCGTTGTTGACAAAGCGCCCACTACACACACAGCGAGCATAAAGCTAAAATGATTCATCAGTGACAATCCTATTTGTTAATCAACAGTTAATATTCTTCATCATCAATCACCTCAAAAGGCGTTACGTTCACTGTTATTCAATAGAATACAACACGCTACCCTTATCTATTTGAGTTACGCCCGTCATTTCGCCCAAGGCAATGCTAATATTTTTTTTGCCTACCAGAGAATCACTTATCAAAACCTCTCTCACCTGAGTCTCTATTTCTTCACCACTTGGTAACACAATTTTCACTTGAGTACCAATCTCCGCTTTAACTTCATCTTTACTTAAAGCATCAATTTTAGAATTAACGCCACTGACGATTAACCCTGTTTTCGCTATTAAGAAAGAATCTTCTATTTTCATAACCGCTTTCATCAGATATTCTCCTCACACACGTTGCTGAATAAATAACTGATTTTTGACTTCCCTAATATTGATTCCATCCTCATGTAATCTCGTTATAGCATCCCTTAGCAACCTGAATCTTTCTATGCTATCCAAATCTGGTGCAAATCTGGCCGCTCTGATACTGGCCTGTGCTTCTTCTTTTGAAAGCATATCCTGTGTTCTACCCGCTAACGCTGCCTCTCGATGACCAACAATTTCATGAGCCAAAGTCCCTTTTATACCGATTCTAGAATTAGCGGTAAGGGTTCCAATACCCATATTGCCCGGTACAACATCACTACCCATATTGAGTATTGAGAACAGTTCGCCGTGAGCATAGCCCGTGTTTAAATCCGTGTCATCTACGACTCTGATAGTTACCCCATCCAGATCGAAGTTTGTTAGATAATCATCAACTTCTGCTTTCTGTTCAGCAGTCAAAGCCACCTCGCCTCGTTTGCCTCCAGAACGGACATTGAATAAAATAGTGTTGTCTGAAACTTTTTCAGTTTCAGTATGAACGTAGAAACGAGAATGCACCGCCATTTTGCTTTTACTCTCAAAATCGTCAATTTTAGGTATTCACCACGAATTTTATTCATCCTCATGTCGATAAATCCTTAATTCATAATCATTTCTCGTTAATGTATGTCATTAGGGCAGAATTATGAGTGTTTCTGCATCACCGAGTCTAAAGTGACTTGTCATTCATCACCTCTTTTCTAACAAAGCGTCATACCATTATTGTGCCACACGAAAAGCGGCACCACGAAAAAGGTATTGGGTAAGACGCCCTCCACCCAAAACCACCCATATACGTTGACTTCTCTGCCTTATCAATAACTTAGCCTTCTTTCCAAGACAGGTAATAAGGCAAGGATGCTGGGTTTCGCGATCGCGAAACCCAGCCGACACAAGCTACGCTCGCTACACAATCCATCCGACACTCGCTACTGGCACGGGCTACTACCATCCTGAATAACGGGCGCACCATTTTTCGATACTGCATTATTATTCAAATTTTTATCAATTAATTCTTTTCCTAAATAAACATTAATCAGAGCATCGCCTTTATGGATTCTCGATTGAAATAGCCACTTGTTTCCTCTCTTTAAGAAGGCATCACCAAATTTTGGAGCCAACTGGGTTCGATGATACATCCCGCCTTTCCTAAGCTTTTTGGATTTAGACAAGGCATTTTTCAAACCATATCGTATTCCTAAAGCATCATTGAGGTTATCGGCTTGACTTTTGAGTTGTTTAGCATATTCTGGATCATCAACAACCGCATCAATGATTCCACGAGAAGCAGCCTTTGTATAGGTAAAAGGATTAGGTACGCTTAACACAGCGAACCCTGCTTCTTCTATAAAAATGCTCGATTGATGAACACGAAGTAATATCTGCGTCCCCCAATTTCCTGTTTA
>JAYQWI020000200.1:0-6349 GCA_035871815.2 Candidatus Parabeggiatoa communis | reverse complement strand
GCTTGCCTTGCAGCACCACCGAATGAAATCCCACCACGACTATATTGGTCCAATGCCCGCTCAATTTTGAAATCATGCAAGCCGCGTTCTAAAATATTAATTAAAAAAGTTTGACTTGCCATATTCAACTCTTGAGCCAATGACGTTGGAATGTTTAAAGTAAGGGTTTCTGTTGACATCATAAGCCTCTTTTTTAATGAGTGATTTAAAGTATAACAATAAGGTCAAACATCCCTTTGTCCACCCGATAATTCTACAATTCGAGATTTAACCTTGAACAAACAATACTTTTTTTATTATAACTGAAAATCATTTATATCGTTTCAAGGCACCCTTCATCATAATGGCTTTACTTAAGATGTATCATACTGATTTTACTGCATAAATTGAGAAAGATAAAGTAGTTGACAGTTTGAAAACTCCGATTTTTTTTGATTGATGAACGTTACGATGTACATCCTAATAATCATGCCAAAATCTTTGCTGTCATGCCAAAGTTCATATAGTTTTTATGCATACAAACTGTCAACTACTTTGAAGGGTGCCCGTTTCAATAGGGAATTAAAAAAGAGGTGACGAAAATTAACGAATGTGGCGGACAAAAAAAAGGTGGGTTGAGCTATTGCTCAACTCACCTTACAATTCATCTAACTCATGCTATACTGGCTTTAGTTAGAATTATCTTAGAATTATCTCATTGCGATGCCCGCAAAAGCGAGCGTAGAAACAATAAAAGAGACGAAACCTCTTCAAAAAAACAACTATTAACCCATAATAGTTTTCAGCAAAGGCGTGATCTCTTTTAGCCTACGTTGTCTAGCCAATTTCAACAATTCCATTCCTTCGCGTGTCGCACTCACAAAAACAATAAAAATATAGTCATCACGCTTAAAAGCCTCATCTAAATAGGGCAAGTGAGTCACATGGATTATTCCACCACTAAACTGGAAAGGCACATGCTCCAAAGAACCCATCTTATCATTGACTCTTGTGGTCATTTTTAGCATAGCATATAGATGCTTCATCTGTGCTGAAAAGGAATCTATATCCACTCTTCTTGCACCCGTTTTAGGTTCACTGGTAAACATAATTTCTGCTTCTTCATCATCGCACCTCACAATCATAGCAGCATCAATTTCATTATCGTCTGCTGCCATGTCATTAAACACTTTTAGCAATTCGGTTATTGCTTTCTCTTTGGGTGACGGCATCGTTATAACCTCTTGTATTTCCAAGTCATTTTTTTCACTTGTTAAGTAATCATAGAACTTAGTACGAGGTTCTTCCTTCCCCAAACCAAGCTCTCTGGGGATAGCAATTTGACTATCCCTTGTTTGAAAACCTAATCTTTCAAGAATTGATGGAATGAATTTTTTCACGGTAACAGGTATGAAAATGATAGTATTATCTGTATCACCTGGAATTAATGGTAATGGTAATACAATTTCTTCAGCATTATTGGGATTATATTCGTCATGATAAAGAAATATACCATTAGCCAATTCAATGAAATTCGCATTAAATTCAAACTCAAAGTCGCTTGCTCTTTTTTGTTTTTGATAAAAAGCGATTATTGTCATAGTCTTTATAGGGTAATATAATAATCCTACCCAATGTTATGTTAGACACATTTTACCGTTGTCAGATACTAATGAAGATAACAAAAAAACGTTACAATTACTACTTGTGCGGCGTTTTTTCCAATAGCTTCTTAAAGGTAGTATAAATTTCATATTTCCTTATAGAAAACAATGGATCTGTAGAGAATTTGTCAGTATATCTCTGTAATTCTATATGGTAATCCCAAAGAGGTATGACATTCATAGGACGTTCATTCTTTATTGCTTGACGCAATAAAGATAAAAAAATATCACCTTCATGTTCCCGTTCGTCACCAGAAACTCTCAGTTCACGACGTAGGGCAGCTAATTCTCTTACCCATTCCCTAAAAGGTTTGTAGTTACCCCTTGGTAGTAAATCTGCATTTTCTAATCCGTCAACACAAATATTTTTCTCATTCTTTTGGCTCCTAAGAGCATTACGTAGCCTATAATAAAAACTGTCTTCCTCATCCTCTTTCTTATCGTCTTGTGGTAGTGCCTGAGAAGTTAACAGCGAGATAGGTGTGACAACATGCATTATAGGAGAAAAAATATCATCGTTCTGCCTTGAAAAATGCCTTTCAATCTGGCTGGCAGATAGAAGTATTTTATCTTCCTTTCCTCGAATTAAACTATCTAACTGCCTATAAACCCACAAAAACCATACTGTGATATTATCATCACCAAGTTGTTCTTTGTATTTCTGATAATAATCAATCTGTTGTCCTGGTTCTTGTCCAGCATCTTGGGCAAATATATTACAAAAGTGGTAATTCGTGTCTATAATGACACTTTCTATTTCTAAACCCAATTCATCTTTAATTCGAGTGTTTATAGCCTCCTTTATGGTACAAATAAAATCAGCAAAAATGGTTGGTTTATATAAACCAAATGGGTTAGACGGCCATCCCACAGCACTCGGAATCTCTTTGGTAATTGTTTTCTTACCTTCTTTGGTTTGCAAGCAAGAATATAACTTATGAATAATTATATTTTCTGCGCCCAATTGTTCAGTAATTTTATTAGCATTTGCATGTGCTACGATAATTTTTTCGTCCAAAACACCTTCATCTTTAATACCTTCGATAAGAAGCGCACTCGAATCTGCATTCATAGCGTTCAAATCTATAACTAAGGTAGTTTTACCGATTTCAATATTACGTGCTGCTAAAAGCATGGTTAGCAGAGTTTTGCCAACACCGCCTTTGCTGCTGGTTATAATGTGCCATTCCATCTTCTTCAATTCCTCATTTCTCTGACTATAAAAACTTTTGATCTATTGATATAGATATCATTAATACAATAGAGCCCCCTATTCAGGACTACCATCTATCTCCATGATCATGAGTGTCGCCCCAATCTTTTCTTTTTGCCTTCAATATATTCCGAAAAAACATAGCAGCCAACATATACCAAAAAACGCCTAATAAAACTAAAAACATCCCGTAAATATTAACTTTAGCAAAGAATGAAGAGTCTTTTTCCACTACTTCACAAGGTATATCCTCCTTAAAGAAATTGTCCTTAAGTGCCACTATTTGACATTCAAATTGAGGCTCATTTTCTATTCCTTCCTTAAACTTAAAGTAGAACTTAAAACGCTCATCATATAAGAATCTAAACAGAAAGTTTTCATCTTTCAATTTATCTTGTAATAATTCCCTTGATATAACATAAGCTTTGGGTTTTTCTATTTCACTTTCCTTCAATTTTACTTCATCTTTATAGTGATCATATTGAAATGTCGCTTCTGCTTCTACAGGTTCTACGGAAGAATCAAAAAGTGGATAAATTTTAACATATTCTAATGAATAATCTTGATCCAAATCCATACCAACAAGTGAGTAGGTCGAATCCGATTTTTCAACTTCTAATTTAATAATAGGCTCATGGGAAAAGTGGCTATATATTTCAAGAGATAAAACAGTCATGGTTAATATATGGAATAGAAATTCCATCCCCTTCTTAGCTATAGGACGGAATATATTTTCAATAGCCAAATGTGTTATCAGTTTATTCATATTAGCTCAGTTACGTTTGCTCTTTAATACATAAATACATAGCCTAAAAAATAATGTTAAACTAATCCAACCACCTAAAATTATTAATAACACAACCCGAGTATTGATTATGGCACTTTTTAAAAAGTACCCCTAAATATTGTATAACTTTAAAATACTAAAAATAGTAGGCATTATCACGTAGCCCACTTTTTTAGGGTTGCACGTTTTACAAAATGATATTAAAATGAATGAATAACCCAGAGTTATTAGTTACCTAACCCAGAGTATCTATTGATGAAATGAGCTAAAAAACTTAAATAGCATGCATTATCATGTAACCCACTTTTTTTTAGGGTTTCACATTTTACAAAATGATATTAAACTGCTCAAGCAACCCAGAGTGATTAGTTACCTAACCAAGAGTATCTATTGATGGAATGCTCCAAAAAACATTAGATGGGCACTATGACTTAGCCCATTTTTTTTAGAGTATCGCATTCTACAAAATAATCTTAAACTGATAAAGCCACCTAGAGTTATTAGTTGCCTAACCCAAAATAATATTAAACTGATAAAGCCACCCAGAGTTATCACTTGCCTAACCCAGAGTCGCTATTCATGCCATTACCTCAAAAACTTAAATTGATTCGCTCCTTTAAAAATTGGACACAAGAAGATGTCGCATAAAAATTAGGCATATCGACTCATGCCTACGCGAAAATAGAACGCGGGGAAACAGATGTGAACCTTTCAAGGCTACAACAAATTGCCAAAGTGATGAATATAGGATTGTCGCAGTTATTTGGTTTGGATGAAAAGAATGTCTTTAATTTAACTTGTGATCACAATAGCCAATGTATTGACAATAATTGGAATGTTAATTCCCCTTCAAATGATCAAATCGAATATAAACATCAATTAGAAAAAGCTAATTTAATGATTGAACAGCAACAAAAAGAAATGGATTATTTAAAAACTGAAATTGATTATTTAAAACAACAGGTGAATGATTTGAGAGATATAATTAATCTATTGAAAAAAAATCCGCAGTAATTTCCCCAAACACATTAAACTAAATTTATGACTATAACGTATAAAATAAGTTTAATGAAAATGAAATGATGAAGGAATACAAAATGACAACACAAGAACAAACCTATCAACAACTGATATTAGATGGTATTCAAACACTACCACCCAATGCTTTAGCAGAAATCGTTGATTTTGTTTATTTCATTCGTCAAAAATGTTTGCAACCCAAACGTTTTGCAGAAGAACACTATGAAACCTTGCTTCAAACCGAATTACAGACATTAAGTCATCAGGAACAAACACACTTAGAGCAAGAATTTGCCGATTATGAAAAACGATACCCCTACGAATAATAAATTTGTGACGGATACAATGGCAATGATTTTACGTCTTGAAAAACGTAAAATGAGTCAAAACGCAAAATCGCTGTTTCAATCAACAGAAGCTGGTGAAACGTTCATTTATATACCGAGCATGGTTTTTGCTGAAATACTTTATCTATCTGAAAAGAATAGAATAAAAGCATCCCTTGACAATGTGGAGAACTATTTGAAGCAATATCCTCATTTTCAAGAATATCCCCTCACTTTTTCCGTGTTGAAAACGAGCGCGAAAATCAATGATATTCCTGAACGACATGATAGACTTATTGCAGCTACTGCCCTGTCATTGAACTTAGCATTGATTACAAATGATCCAATCATTGAAGCTTCTGCCTTTGTGCATACGGTATGGTAATTCTTTAATACAAAGATGTGATTATGCGACAATATTTACTGATTATTGAAAAAGGTCAAAATAATTTGAGTGCCTATAGTCCAGATGTATTGGGATGTGTTGCAACGGGGAAAACGGTTGAACAAACTGTTCAACAGATGACACAAGCACTCTATTTTCATTTAGAAGAGATGTCTCAACAAGGCGAACAGATGCATCAGGCGCGAGGTTTAAGCGATCGCATTAATGAGATTAATACGACGGCCGGTGATTTTTTTACCTTTGTACGATCAATATCAATAGCTTGAAAGCCACCGCATAAGTTGCGGCTAATTAAGTTTAATTGGCAAAAACACAACTGTTTAACAATGGATAAAGGAATAAATATATGGCATTAACTCTCAATCACCCAGAGGCAAATAACTTGGTTAAAGAACTGATAAGTTATACGGGTGAAACATTAACACAAGCTGTGTTAAACGCTTTACGGGAAAAAATCCAGAAAGAGAAAGAAAAACGAAAACATACCGTCTCTATGAAAGAGGAACTGCTACAAATTGGAAAAGAATGCGCGGCATTACCGATCTTGGATAACCGTACCCCTGAAGAAATCTTAGGCTACAATAACAATGGGGTGACAAATTAAGGGTTATTGATTCTTCAGCGGTTATTGCTATTTTATGTGATGAACCTGATGCGGAACATTTTGCTACTGCTATTGAAAGTCATTCAACGCGACTGATGTCTGCTGCTTCATTATTAGAAGTCTCAATTGTGATTGAATCTCGATATGGCAAAGAGGGTGGACGTCAATTGGATTTATTGTTGTCTAAAGCGCAAGTTAAAATAGAATCGGTCACTTTTGAACAAGCAGAAATGGCCCGTTCGGCATTCCGTAGTTATGGCAAAGGACGACACCCAGCCGCTTTAAACTTTGGTGATTGTTTTTCTCTTAAACTGATAAAGCAACCCAGAGTTATCACCTGCCTAACCCAG